>JAZNPJ010000125.1:0-5176 GCA_045589635.1 Clostridia bacterium | reverse complement strand
CCTAAGACCGCTTGGCCTCCGACTTGTTGCCATATATAAGGTTTGTATGTGGCGAGAACTCAATAGAAGAGTCCTTGTAATTTCTGAAGTTCTTCAGAGAAAGAGATGAAATATACATTTAATTTACTCCAACATTTATCCTTACATCTGCATCATCAAATGCAACGCTTACAACATCACCCTCACGGATTTTCTTGCCGCGCATGGTGCAAATTTCACCATTTACAGATACAATCTCATCTAAAATCATATCCTTTGCATCTGCACCTGTATCAGCAAGACCTGAAAATTTAAGAAGCTGGTCGAGCTTAATATATTCGGTGGTGATTTTTATATCGAGTACCTCGTTCATTTTCTCCTCCATTATAAAAGCTAATTAGAATTACGTGTTATATTTATAACACCCTGCAGTTGTTTTATCTTCTTAACAAGTAGGGCGAGGTCTGTGGTGTTTCTTATTTCAACACCAATGTTTATTACTGCAATATCCTGCTTATTTACAAATGCATTTACCGACTTGAACGGAATTTTTAAATTTGCAAGTATATTTGTGATTTCCAAAAGAACACCGTCGCGGTTTTTACTTTCAATCTGTAATGTTGCAGTATATGAGGTGCTCCTTTCAGCATCCCAGCTGACGTCTATAAATCTGCCCAAATCCTCTTCACTCATATGGTCTTTACGCATATTCGGACAATCACTTCTGTGAACACTCACACCTCTGCCCTTTGTTATAAAGCCAACTATGTCATCGCCTGCGATGGGGTTACAACAATGCGCAAGACGTACAAGGCAGTTATCTATATCACGTACAACAATACCATGGCTTGAAAAATGCTTCTTTGCAGGAACTGTCTCCACAGTATGGCTTTCTTCGTTATAAATTACTTCAAGCTGTTTCTTTGCCTCTAATTCCTTTTGAGTTTTTAACCATTCCTCGCGTAAACGCATAACAACCTTTTGTGCGGTTAGTCCGCCATAGCCGACACTTGCATAAAGGTCATCAAGTGAGTGGAAACCATAGCGCTTTATGATAACATTAACCCATTCGGGCTTAAACAGCTGAGAATGAGTATTGCCAAGACGTCGAAGTTCTTTTTCGATAAAGTCTTTGCCTTGCTCTATGTTTTCATCACGTCTTTCGCGCTTGAACCATTGATTTATCTTGTTTTTTGCATTTGAGGTTTTACAAAGCTTTAACCAGTCGCGGCTTGGGCCATGTGTATTTTGTGTTAAAATTTCGACTATTTCGCCTGTTTGTACCTGATAGCTATTTGTAACTATTTTGCCATTTACCTTAGCGCCACTCATTTTATAACCTACTGCGGAGTGGATTGCAAAGGCAAAGTCTATAACGGTTGAGTTCATTGGCAAAGAAATTACCTTGCCCTGAGGAGTGAACACAAACACCTCATCTTCGAATAAGTCGACTTTTAGAGTGTTAAAGAATACGTCTGCATCTTCGATATCTGATTGCGTATCAAGAAGATTTTTAACCCACTCAAGCTTAGAGTCAATATCGCTTACACCTGACTTGCCCTCTTTGTACTTCCAATGTGCTGCGATACCATTTTCTGCAATCTGGTGCATTTCCCACGTACGTATCTGTATTTCTACAGGTATTCCGTTAGGGCCTATAACGGTGGTGTGCAGCGATTGGTACATATTTGGCTTGGGCATTGCGATATAGTCCTTAAATCGCATTGGTACGGGAGTGTACAAATCGTGTACCATACCCAATATTGCATAACATTCTGTAACTGAATTTACAATTATTCTTATTGCAAAGAGGTCGTATAGCTCCTCCATTGTTTTGTTTCTTGTATAAAGTTTTCTGAAAATGCTGTAGAAATGCTTCGCTCTGCCTGTTACCTGACCTTTAATATTCATTTCTACAAGCTTTTGCTCAAATATATTGATGACACTTTTTATATGTGCCTCGCGCTCACTCTTTTTTTGATTTATACTGTTTGAAATTTCGCCATAGGCGATAGGGTCAATATATTTTAAGGATAGGTCCTCAAGCTCAATCTTTATTTTAGACATACCAAGACGGTGCGCTAAGGGTGCATATACATCCAAAGTTTCTTTTGCAATAGACACCTGTTTATCGCGTGGCATAAAATTAAGTGTACGCATATTATGAAGACGGTCTATGAGCTTTATTATAACTACACGTATGTCCTTTGCCATTGCCAAAAACATTTTACGAAGGTTTTCGACCTGTTGTTCTTCTTTTGATGTATATTTTATTTTCTCAAGCTTTGTTACTCCGTCAACTAAGTCGGCAACGCTCTTACCAAACAGATTAACAATATCCTCGTATGTGTATGGTGTGTCTTCAACAACATCGTGTAAAAGACAGGCTGCAAGAGCAGTTGCATCGAGCGAAAATTGCGAAGCAATATACGCAAGCTGAACGGGGTGCTCGATGTAAGGTGCACCGCTTTTTCGGAATTGGTTTTTATGAGCATTCTTCGCAACCTTGTATGCAAGCTCAATTATATCTGTATTAGCATTATGGCTGTATTTTTTAACTGTTTGTATAATGTGCAAAATTGTTTCGTCTGTATTATCGTGCTTTTCCAAAGGCAATAATTCTGCATCAAGAATGGTGTCATTTACAGTATTCAACCAATTTCGCCTCCTGTGAATTTAGTTTATCTGCGCTTTATATCCTTTAGCGCAAGCTGAACAGTTTCGTTGTTCATATAGTTATTTATTTCTAAAGTGAATGCAATATCAACTCTTGAGTGTGGTCTGATTTTATCGGCAAATTCTGCCATACCAAAGCCTATGCAGTTTATTGTAATATTATCCTTTGCAATTCTCATTCTAAGATGTTGATTTTCGTTTCCTACAGTAGAAATATTTATAACCTCTGTATCAAGCAGTGAAAATACGGGTTTTTCGTTACCTGTACCAAAAGGCTCAAGTTTTGATATAAGCTTGGCGAGCCCGATAGATATATTTTGTGCAGACAGGGGACAGTCTATTTTAAGGCAAGGTATCATATCGTCATCTTTTAACACCGTATCTGCATATTTATTTATCTTTTCGCTAAATGCGTCAAAATCCGCCATGTTTATGCTAAGCCCTGCCGCTATGGCATGTCCGCCAAAATCGGATAGGGTATCGCTGCAATGTGAAAGAGCGTCAAACAAATTCATTGACACAATACTTCTTCCGCTGCCTTTTCCTATTCCGTTTGAATGGGAAATCAATATACATGGCTTGTAGAAAATCTCATTTATCTTAGATGCCGCTATACCAATAACTCCGTGGTGCCAATCCTCTTTTGCAAGTACAATTACCTTTTTCTTATCAAAGTTTACGTCGGATTTTATCATATCCATTGCTTCGTTAAAAATTGTACGCTCCATTTCCTGACGTTTTTTGTTCTCGTCATCAAGAGCCTTTGCAATCTCCAATGCCTTTGAGTAGTCTTTTTCGAGGAGTAATTCCACTGACGTTGTAGCACTTGAAAGTCTGCCTGCAGCATTAAGTCTCGGTGCGAGCGAAAATCCTATTGTTATTGGTGTAATGGGTTTATTTAGTGCACCGCTAACCTCTAAGAGAGCTCTTACACCGGGACGCGGCGAGCGTGCGATTGCCATAAGTCCTTTGTTTACAATAATGCGGTTTTCACCTGTAAGAGAAACAACGTCTGCTATTGTGCCTATTGCAACAATGTCTATATACCTGTTAAAGCATTCGTTTGTGCTTATTCCAAGTTTTATTGCAAGTGCAAGCACAAGCTTAAATGCAACACCAACACCTGCCAAAGCCTTAAACGGATAGTCGTTATCTTCCCTTTTGGGATTTATCACTGCCTCGGCGGCGGTTGGTATTCTTTCTTTGCAGGTGTGGTGGTCTGTTATAATAACGTCCATGCCCTGTAATTTTGAAAATTCCACCTCGCCAACAGCGGTTATTCCGCAATCGACAGTTATCATAAGTCTGTTGCCTGCGCGCGAGAGCTTATTGACTGCCATGATGTTTATTCCGTAGCCCTCGTCCTTGCGGTCGGGAATGTAGTAGGAAACATCTGCGCCGTTCGACTTTAAAAAGTCGTAAAGCAGAGTGGTAGAAGTAATACCGTCGACATCATAATCACCGTATATAACAATTTTTTCGCGCTCGTTTATTGCCTTAAAAATTCTCTCAACTGCCTTATCTGTATCGAGCATGTCGTAAGGCGGTATAATGTTTTTAACTGATTTTGAAAGGTAACTAAGAATTTCGTCTTCAGGAATTTCGCGATTTAGAATTATTGTTGATATAATACCTGGGATTTTATATATTTTTGATATTCTATTTATCTGCTCCCGATTAAGAGCTTTGTTTTTATATTCCCATTTTTTTTCTAACATTTTGTGCTCCAAATACAAATTATATATAATACTAATTATATCATTTTTACTAAAAAAATTCAAGTGTTTTATGTTAAAAAAATGATAAAGATGGTTATAATAAAAAAAATAAAAAAAATATAAAAAAATACTTGACAAAATATAAAATATTTGGTATACTACCTTAGTCAGCCATGAGAGATGACGTTATAAATTCATAATGCGGGTGTAGTTCAATGGTAGAATTCCAGCCTTCCAAGCTGGCCGCGTGGGTTCGATTCCCATCACCCGCTCCATTATGTGTCTGTAGCTCAGTTGGATAGAGCAATTGCCTTCTAAGCAATGGGCCGGGGGTTCGAATCCCTCCAGACACGTTTACTTATTGGCAATTTGTTTATGCAAAGCTGATAGGTTTATATGGTGGGTATAGTTCAGCTGGTTAGAGCGTCAGATTGTGGTCCTGAATGTCGTGGGTTCAAATCCCACTACCCACCCCATATTATAAAATTAACCCCTCAAAGAGGGTTAATATATATTTATAGCAGGAACATATCCTGTCATTTAGGGATATAGCCAAGCGGTAAGGCACCGGATTTTGATTCCGGCATTTCGTAGGTTCGAATCCTGCTATCCCTGCCAGGGCCATTAGCTCAGTTGGCAGAGCACTTGACTTTTAATCAAGTTGTCCGGAGTTCGAATCTCCGATGGCTCACCATAACCGTTGAAATCCAAGGATTTCAGCGGTTTTTTCTTTGTCTGAAAGATTTTATCAGCACGCTTGATTTTTGAAATAAAATAAGGAAATCAAGGTGGCAGAAAATGAA
>JAZNPJ010000124.1:0-2584 GCA_045589635.1 Clostridia bacterium | reverse complement strand
AGAGGCTCTAAACCGACTTAAAGATACTCCTCTTGCTCTTATGCCTTATGAGATGCTTGCCCACAATGGGGTAGCCAGCCTGAAAGGTACGCTTTCTCAAAGCAATGCAACAGAAATTGGTGTTATTATCGGTCCTGAGGGAGGATTTTCGGATTCTGAGGCAGACCTTGCAAGAGAAGCCGGCATCACCTTAGTTGGTCTTGGCAGACGAATTCTTAGAACGGAGACTGTAAGCTCTGCAATTCTTGCAACAATTATGTATGAAAATGATGAAATGTAACCCTCTATTTAGGTTTACATAACAAAAAACAATGGCGTTTTTCTCAGGAAAAACGCCACTTTTATTTGTCGAACGCAAGCTGTTGCTAAGAGCTTTGTTTTATGGCAAAATAGATACAGGGGATATACCACCCTATAACGAATGAATGGGAGAGAAATTTAAAATGTCAAACGAATTTTGTTTTATTACGGAAAAGGGCGAAAGTGCTAAGGTCTGGTTCTCTATTATTAAAGATGAGCTTTACGGAATAGAATCAACAATACATATTGAAAATAGGGATTTAGAAACCGTTAGAGCAAAAAATCGTTTTTTTACTAAAGAGGAAGCTGAAAGTGCAATTGCTATGCTTTGTAAAAATCAGGTTACGCCCTGTACCTTATGTGATATTATTTAATCAGAGCACCTTTGGTGCTCTTTTTAATTGAAAATGGAAAATTGAAAGTTGAAAATTAATGAAGAAAATACTCAATCTATGAGTATTTAAGTTGGTTTGCTAAAGTAACACTTTTTTCATCAAGAGTATATGTTTGGCTATCTGTAAATCTTTTTCAGCGACACGCCATATAAATCGCGTACTACTAAATGAACAATTCACGCCTGACGAACCAATACTTGCTCCGGTTGGCTAACGGATATCTTTGTCGGGAGCGCCAATGGGGGTGTCGGGGTCTCCCCGACTGCATCTTTGGTTACTTTTGGGCAATCAAAAGTAACAAGTCTAAATCATAAGTTCTATAATTTCTTGCAAGTCTAAAAAGAATGACTATATGTTGATATTTCTGCAAAAGCGATAATTTTCTGCCTGACACGCTATGACACTTCTTTTTTGTTATTATAAAATAAAAAACACAAAAAGGAGATTAGTTATGTCAAAAAACAATCAAAACAAAAAGATTTTAGATGGAGTAAACCGCTGTGACAGATGCAATCGGCCTCTTAGCAATCCGGCAGCTAATTATGGCTGGAGATGTGCACAAATTATTGGACTTAATAATTACTACAAAATAGCCGATAGTCTTGACAGTGATGAATTGCTAATATATAATGAATATGTTTCTAAATATTTAGCAGATGATAATGTTGCTATTGACAATTCATCACAAAAGTCGAACACTATCCAGGACACTTCTTCGCCTAAAACCTCTTTTCTGCCAGCTACTGATTGGCAGAAAGCATCTAAAATTATAGAAAGAAATGCAACCGCAATAAAAAACGCAGGACTATATTACGGAGTTAACCCTGCAATTATAGCGTCGTGCATCTATACAGAACAAACTACAAATGTAAACATTTTAGACACTTTGACCGATGTGGCATTATATTTTGCTGATACATCTATTGGAATAGGGCAGGTTAAGGTTTCAACTGCTAGGATGCTAGAAGATAACGGCTACATAGCTAAAACAGAATACAAAACCATGGAAGTGTATGGGAACAATATATCTATCATATGGAATACTCCAGGATATTCAAATGGAACCGCACATGCCAATAACAGAAATGAAGCGATAGCAAAACGACTAACCGTAGAATCTGAAAACATAAACTATGTTGCAGCCTATCTAAGATATTTTCAAGATAGGTGGAAAAATGCTTACCCTAAAATTGATGGTGATACAGCCATACTTGCAACCTTATACAATCAAGACGAAACAAAACCTCCCCATCCTAAGCCTAAGCCCAACCCATTTGGCAATCAGGCAAAAAAGGAATATGATTATATGAGACAGCTCTTAGGATTATACTAAGAAATAAGGAGATGAAAAAATGAAAATATTTCGTAATATCATTGTAGGAATACTGTGCTTTTTTCTTATATTATGGATAGGCACACTTATAAAATGCGAAATACTTACCCATCAACATTATAACGAATTTAAGGATGCCTACAAACAAAACACTATGCTTGGAGATATGGAATACTTTAAGGTCTTAAATTACTGCCCATATAGAACAGACACAGCACAGGTATATTATGTGGGAAAGGACCACTCCGCGGGAAATGTGTTAACCTTTCAGTATAATTACGAAACAAGTCGTTGGGAAGAGATTTCGTGGAATACAATTTGGTCTGGTATTGGCGGCAGTGCCTCTGAGGTTATATGGCCATATTGGTGGCACTTTATATACGGAGGGTTTTAAAAAATCGGGTGGAATTTTCCACCGGATTTTTTATACTCTTATCTTTACAACTATCTTTTTAATATCCTTTGCACCGCTCTTTGGATTAAGTCCCGGCATATGTATATCCTGCGGCATAAAAATTCCATACTCGCCTGCATTTAAAACTCCAACTGTGCAATC
>JAZNPJ010000123.1:0-5180 GCA_045589635.1 Clostridia bacterium | reverse complement strand
CGCATATTTGGTGTTGTCTTTCTGGTATCTAAAAGCTTTGTTTTTGACCCCTTAAGCATTGATACAATTTCGTTTGTATATGTTGCAATTCCGCTCATTCTCTGCAAAAAGTTTAGTGCAGTTCTCTCACCTGAGAGGAGTACACGTATATCGCCTCGTACAGTTCCTATTTTTTCGCCTTTTACAACGCGTGCACCGTCTTTACAGTTCATTTCAAACTCTGTCTTATCATCAAGAAGTTCAAAGACTCTTTTAAACACATCAAGACCTGCAATTATACCGTCCTGCTTGCAGATTAAATCCACCACGCCAAGCTGATAGTTTCTCATAACAGAATTTGTTGTTATGTCCTCGCTTGTTATATCCTCTTTAAGAGCTAATAATATTAGCTCATCTGCATTCATTTTCATAGTTATATTATTCATTAGTTGTTGTTTCCTTTCTCTTCGTTTATCTTATTAAGTACAATTTTGTCATATCCGTCTGTTGAATATGAGCATTTTAAAATATCCTCATTGGCGGGTGTTATCGCAGTTGTGTAATTTAATGAAATATCATTTGCCGCACGTCTTGCAAAAACCATACCTTCGAGTAACGAGTTACTTGCCAGGCGGTTTTTTCCGTGTACGCCGTTGCACGCGGCTTCGCCTGCACAATAGAGTCTGTTCATGTTTGTTTTAGCGTTTGAGTTGGTTTTTATTCCGCCCATATGATAGTGTTGTGCGGGTACAATAGGAATTGGCTCTTTTGTTACGTCATAGCCCTCTTCAAGACATCTTTTGTAAATATTGGGAAAATGACTCAGTATTGTATCTTTAGGTATTGGTAACATAGAAAGCCATACAAATTCGGTGTTGTCCTTTTTCATTTGTTCGTATATTATGTTTGTCAAAACATCACGGGGTTGTAATTCGTCAGTAAATCTTTTCATGTTTTTGTCTAAAAGGATTGCGCCCTCGCCCCGTACCGACTCAGATATAAGAAAACTTCTGCCATCATTTTTTGAGTAGAGTGTGGTGGGATGTACCTGTATGTAATGGAGATTTTCTACATCAATGTTATGACGTATCGCAATGGCACTGCAATCACCCTTTAGATGTGGATGATTTGTTGAGTGTTTAAACAGACCGCCTATTCCGCCCGTTGCCATAACTGTATAGTCTGCAAAAACATTTACTTTTTCGTTATTGCACATACCTGTTATGCCTATGCACTCTCCATCTTTTTCGATAATATCCGTCATGGTGAAATATTCTTTTATAGTTATATTATCTCTTTTTTTAGCCTCACAAATAAGCTTTGATGTAATTTCCTTGCCCGTAATATCGCGGTGATACAAAATTCTGGGCTGAGAGTGAGCGCCCTCGCGTGTATATATAAACTCGCCATTTTTACTTTCAAAATCAACACCAAAATCAACAAGGCATTTAATGACCTCGGATGATGAACGAATCATTATTTCTACTGATTCGGGATTGTTTTCGTAATGTCCTGCACGCATGGTATCCTCATAATATGCATCGTAGTCGCTATCATCTCTTAAAACGCATATTCCGCCTTGTGCAAGATACGAGTTACTGTTTTCGAGCTCTGATTTTGTTATCATCAGGATTTCTTTGTCTTTGGGGAGAGTGAGTGCACACATAAGTCCTGCAACGCCGCATCCCGCTATTATTATGTCAGCTTTAATATCCATTGTTTAACCTCTTAGATTGTTTTAGTACAGATATTATACACCCATACTTTACATTTGTCAAGTCAGGTGTAAAGTTTATTGTAATAAAAATCAAATAATATTGTGTAAAAATGCTTTAAGATTACACATAAAAAATGGATAAAATCTGCGCTAAAACAGGGTGAGTTTTATTGACAATTTTTGCCTTGCATGATATAATGATTTAAAATGATACGACACGGATACCTAAGCTACACAAGGTATTCTTATATAAATTTATATTTTATTAAGAGGGATATTTATGAAAAAGGAAAACACCGCAAGAAGTCTGATGGCGATAGCTATGTTTATTTTTGGTACTTTGGCACCCTTTGTGCGAAATATCAATGTCAGTTCAGGTGAGCTGGCGCTGTATAGGGCAGTGATGGCTGCTCTCTTGGTGGGAGGCTTTTTGCTGATTACAAAACAAAGATTGTCTATAGCAGAAATTAAAAAAGAATTACTGCTTCTTTTATTGTCAGGTGCAACTATAGGTGTTAACTGGATTCTCTTGTTTGAGGCATATAAGTACACCACCGTCTCTGTAGCGACCTTGAGCTACTATTTTGCACCGGTGATTGTGATGGTGGTCTGCCCATTACTGTTTAAGGAAAAACTCACAGGCAAACAGATACTTTGCTTTGTTATGTCAACTGCGGGGTTAGTGCTTATAACCGGAACTGCAGGAGGAGGCAAGCAGGATATTTTAGGTATCGCATTTGGTGTTGGCGCGGCGGTTTTTTATGCCATAGTGATGCTGCTAAACAAATTCATCAAGGGTGTAACGGGACTTCACCGCACATTCATTCAATTTCTGTCAGCTACTGTGGTGCTTGTGCCTTATGTAGCATTTACAGACGGTTTCACCCTGGGAGGACTAGATAGCACCGGTTGGATTGCTTTGTTGATTGTTGGTCTGGTACATACAGGCATTACCTACTGTATGTATTTTTCTGCACTAAAGGAATTGCCGGGACACAAGGTTGCCATATTGAGCTATATCGACCCATTAGTGGCGGTATTGGTAAGTGTAATCTGGTTAAATGAGGAAATGACTGTTGCGCAGTTTATCGGCGGTTTATTGATTTTGGGATTCACACTCTGGAGTGAACTGCCCGTGAGGAAGAAGAAATAAATCCTGATATTAAATTTATAATATATAAGAGGTTTTATGATGTTTAATTCGGATTTAACAAAGTATCTTGCTACGCTTTCTAAAATATCCTTTAAAGAATGCGAAGAGGAAAATATAACAAAACAAATGCATGATATTATTACTCTTATTGATAAGGTGAAGTCGTTTACAGGTGATGTTAAGATGAATTCCTGTAAGAGTATAAAATACGAAAGTCTGAGGGACGATACAATCAATAGCACATGCGATAAAGAAGAGGCAATCTCAAATGCAAAATGTGTTAAAGATGATTATGTTGTTGTCCCTAAAATTATATGTTAAGAGGAAATGCAGATGAATTTGTTTGAGGTTCGAAAAGAACTCGATTTGTTTAAGATAAGTGCTGAGGAATTAACTAAGTATTATCTTGACAGAATAGAAAAATATAACAAGAAGATAAATGCGTATATAACGGTTTGCGAAAAAACTGCTTTATCTGATGCGAAAAAAGCCCAAAAGCTTATAAGTGAGGGTAAATCGGGTATGTTTACAGGCATTCCGTTTTCTATAAAAGATAATATTTGCACAAAAGGAATAAAGACTACCTGTGCATCTAAAATGCTTGAGAGTTTTGTTCCTTTTTATGATGCAACGGTTATAGAAAAGTTAAAAAAGGATAGGGCAATAATACTCGGAAAGACTAACATGGATGAATTTGCAATGGGCAACAGTACCGAAACATCATATTATGGTACTGTAAAAAATCCGTATGATTTAACACGTGTAAGCGGCGGTTCGTCGGGCGGTGCCGCGGCGGCGGTCAGTGCAAAAATGTGTCTTGGTGCATTAGGGTCGGATACGGGTGGTTCTATTCCTCAACCTGCCTCACTTTGCGGTGTTATCGGTCTAAAACCAACGTATGGTACAATTTCAAGATGGGGACTTATTGCATTTGCGTCTTCGTTTGACCAGATAGGTATATGTGCAAATTCTGCCATAGACTCGGCTTATATACTAAATGGTATTTGCGGTGTTGACCCTAAAGATACAACTACCTCAAATAAGATAGACAGTGATTATTCATCAAAAATCGGCATGGACATTAAGGGGCTTAAGATAGGAATACCAAAGGAGTTTTTTGCAGACGGAATAGATAAAAGAGTAAAGGAATGTGTGATGGGTGCCGTAAAATTCTATGAAAAATCAGGTTGCGAGATTATAGAATGTTCAATACCATCACTTGAATATGCAATATCTGCATATTATCTTATATCATCAGCAGAGGCATCGAGCAATTTATCAAGATACGACGGAATAAGATTTGGACACAGAAGCGATAAGGGTGATGACTTTAATTCGCTTATTATAAACTCAAGAACGGAAGGGTTTGGTGATGAGGTAAAGAGAAGAATAATGCTCGGTAATTATGCGCTATGTTCAGGATATTATGATGAATACTACACTAAAGCACTTAAAATTTGCAGCCAAATAAAGAAAGAGTATGCAAAAATCTTTGAAATATGTGATATTATAATTACACCTACAGTACCCTCGGTTGCAAAAAGGACAGATGAAAAAACTGATGTTGTCAGTGCATATCTTGGTGATATATGCACTGTCCCTGTCAATATTGCAGGTCTTGGTGCAATTTCTGTTACATGCGGTTATGATGAACAGAATTTGCCTGTTGGTATGACTCTTGTATGTAAACCATATGATGAGAGTACAATCATTGCTGCCTGTGATTTCTTTGAAAAGAATTTTGATAAAAAGGAGGCAACAGCGTATGAAATATAAAGCAGTAATTGGTCTTGAAATACACTGTGAACTTCTTACAAAATCAAAAATATTCTGTAGCTGCAAAAATGAATTTGGTAAAAAACCAAACACTAATGTGTGCCCTGTTTGTATGGGTATGCCCGGTACGCTGCCAAGTATAAATAAGGAGGCGCTAAAGCTTGCTGCGAGAGCAGGGTTTGCGACCGATTGCACAGTAAATAAGAGTTGTGAATTTGAGAGAAAGAATTATTTTTATCCGGATTTACCCAAAGCGTATCAGATAACACAGTTAAAGCACCCCATATGTCAAAACGGATATATAGAGCTTGGTAATAAAAACAAGGTGCGAATAAACCGCATACAAATAGAAGAAGATGCAGGCAAGCTTATCCATAGTGAAAATGATGATATATCCCTTGCAGACTATAACCGTTGCGGTGTACCTTTAATAGAAATTGTTACAGAACCTGATATGGAAAGTGCTGATGAGGTTTTGGAGTTTGCAGAAGAGATTGCTCTTTTAATGAAATACGCAGACGTTTGCGATGCAAAAATGGAGGAAGGCTCACTAAG
>JAZNPJ010000122.1:0-6812 GCA_045589635.1 Clostridia bacterium | reverse complement strand
ATACTATGCTATTAATGTTTACTTTTTGTTAAAATAAACAAATTTTATCAAAATATTTCAAAAATAATGCTAAATTTTCACATAAAAGCCTTGACAATGGGAAATGTTTGTACTAAAATATATATTCAGAGGGGGAACGTACAATTCCCAAAAAACAAAAAAGAAATTTTTTTAGGAGGATACATTTATGAACAAGACAGAATTAGTTGCAGCTGTTGCACAAAGTGCAGAGTTGACAAAAAAACAAGCTGAGGCAGCTGTTGTTGCTGTTACAGAAACAATTAAAAAGGCTCTTTGCGAAGGCGACAAAGTTCAATTATTCGGCTTTGGTGGTTTCGAAGTAAGAGAAAGAGATGCAAGACAAGGCAAAAACCCAAGAACAGGCGAAGTTATCAACATCCCTGCATCAAAGGTTCCTGCATTCAAAGCTGGTAAAGCTTTTAAGGATGCTGTAAACAAGTAATTTTTATTTAAAAAAAGATAAGGGGCTGTCGTATCATAAGATTTATTGTATAAATTGGTTTTTAACAAATGTATATTTGTTTCACTATTGTACAAAATCCTCTGATACGACAGCCCCTTATTATTTGAGGCGACTATGAGAATAGATAAATACTTAAAAGTATCAAGAATAATAAAAAGACGTGCCATTGCCAATGAAGCTTGCGACCAGGGCCGCATAATGGCAAATGGTAAAGTTGTAAAAGCATCTTATGATGTAAAAGAAAATGATATCCTTGAAATTAAAATGGGCGAGCGCGTAATAAAAATACGTGTACTTGATGTAAAAGAGCACGTCCTAAAAAATGATGCCACCTCTCTTTACGAGGTAATAAATTAACAAAAACTCTCATATATATAATATGATTTTATATATAGGGGGAATTTAATTTGGCACAGAGTATAACTCAAAAAAACGGTATTCACACCGTTACAATAAATGAAAGAAAAAACATCCATATGACAGGTGTTATTGACGTTGGTAATTTTTCTCAAACCTGTATTGAGATTAAAACTTCGGACGGAACAATAATTCTAAAAGGAAAAGATTTTAATATGTCTAAGCTTGATACAGATTCGGGCGAGCTTAGCATTTTAGGAGAAGTTATATCATTACAATATACCAAGACAAAGCAAAGGCACTCAGGATTGGAAGGTCTTTTTAAATAAGTATGGCAAGCGAGGTTTACTCTCTCATTGCTCTAACACTGACAGGCTTGTTTATGAGCCTATGCTACGATATTTTACGAGCTCTAAGGCGTGCAATAAGCTTTAATATGGTATTTATATGGATTAGTGATTTTTTATATTGGGTTTTTGTTTGTGCTTTTGTGGCATACATTATGCTCATAACCGATGATGGAAAAATAAATGCCTACGAAATATGCGGCATGATAATAGGCGGATATTTTTACCATATCACAATAAGTAACTACACAGTAAGGCTGTTAAGTATTATTTTTAAAAAAATTACAAAAATAATTACTTTATTTTTTAAAATAGTATTGACACCGGTACGTTTTTTGTATAAAATTCTTATAAGGGGGAATGTTGATGAACAAATCGATAAAGCATGTGCCCAAAAAGAAGGCACTCTATAACAAAAACAGAATATTGGCTATTTTGTTTGTTTTTTCAGTTTGCGCAATGTTATTCAAGGGTTTTATGCAATTACCCCAGATTATGGATAACAAAAAACAAGCCGCCCTTTTAAGCGAAAAAATAAGCTACGAAAAAGAACGTCAACGTGAGATAGACGAGCTGAGGGCAAAAGCAAACACTGACGAATACATAGAAAGCGTAGCAACAGAAAAACTTGGCTTAGTAGAAAAGAACGCCAAAATTTTTGTAGACGTATCATCAACCGAAGAATAAATTAAGAAAGAGGAAAAAAATAGTGGTTTCTGTAGGCGATATTTTTGACGGTAAGGTAGTAAGCATAATGCCATTTGGCGCATTTGTTGACTTTGGCGAAAATCAATCCGGTCTTGTACATATTTCTGAAATTTCAACTTCATATGTACAGGATATAAATGAGCACATAAAAAAAGGCGATAATGTTAAAGTTAAGGTTATTAAAATCGAAGAAAGTGGCAAAATAAGCTTGTCTATAAAACAGACAATGGAAAAGAGCACTCCAAGTCCGAAAAATCGTTCTAAAAAGGATTTTAATGATAATAAGCCAAAACAACCTGTACGTCCTGCAGATATTGACTGGTCGCAAAAGGACAATGAATTGTCATTTGAGGATAAGCTTTCTAAGTTCAAGACCGACAGCGACGAAGCATTTCGTATTTTAAAGAGAAACGCCGCTTCAAAACGCAGTGGCGGATACAGCCGCAAAGGCAACTACTCTTTTTGATTTTATTACATACTGGTTTTTAGAGGGATTGTTGGTACATACGTTGCAACAATCCTTTTGTTTATATTAAATGCGTAAGATAAACAAATTAACAAGCTAAGCAGACGCAGGAAATTTTGCGTAGATTGCACATTTAATCGATTGCCGCGTACGCTTTGTACTCAAATGAGATTAAATGCGTAAGATACGCAAAATTAACAAGCTAAACAGGCGCAGGAAATTTTGTGTAGGTTGCGTATTTAAACGATTGCCGCGTACGCTTTGTACGCAAATGAGTTTAAATGCGTAAGATACGCAAAATTAACAAGCCAGAAAGGAAAATTTATGAACCTTACATTATTAACAGATTTCTATGAATTCACAATGGCAAACGGATTTTTAAAAGAAGGTATTGGCGGAAGAATTGCATATTTTGATATGTTTTTCAGACGCGTGCCCGACAACGGCGGATTTGCCATAATTGCAGGAATAGAGCAGGTTATTGAATATATAAAAGAGCTTAAATTTACAGACGAGGATATTTCCTATCTTAGATCCAAAAATTTATTTTGTGATGAGTTTTTAAAATACCTCAAGGAATTTAAGTTTTGTTGTGATGTATGGGCAATTCCCGAGGGAACTCCTATTTTCCCTCATGAGCCGATTTTGACAGTAAGAGGCCCTGCATGTCAGGCACAGTTTTTAGAAACTATGATACTTCTTACAGTAAATCACCAGAGCCTTATAGCAACTAAGACAAACAGAATAGTACGCGCCGCACAGGGCAGAGCAGTAATGGAATTCGGTTCAAGACGTGCACAAGGCTATAGTGGTGCAATACTTGGTGCACGTGCCGCATATATAGGCGGCGCGGCAGGAACTGCATGCACAATATCAGACAAGCTTTACGGTGTGCCCGCAATGGGTACAATGGCTCATAGCTGGATACAGATGTTTGACAGTGAATACGAAGCATTTAAGGCATATGCAAAAACGTATCCGCATAACACAACACTGCTTGTAGATACCTACAACGTGTTAAAATCGGGTGTTCCAAATGCAATAAGGGTTTTTGACGAGGTTTTAAAACCCATCGGTGCAAGACCCGTCGGCATACGTATAGATTCGGGAGATATAACATATCTTTCTAAAAAGTGTCGCGAAATGCTTGATGAGGCAGGCTATGAGGACTGTAAGATTGTAGCATCAAACTCGTTAGATGAGCACATTATAAGAGATATGCTGATACAAGGTGCAAAAGTTGATTTGTTTGGTGTTGGCGAAAGACTTATAACATCATCATCTGCACCAGTTTTTGGCGGAGTGTATAAGCTTGTTGCTATTGAGGAAAAAGACGGGAAAGTAATGCCAAAAATAAAGATAAGTGAAAATGTTGCAAAGATAACCACACCGGGCTTTAAACAGGTTTACCGTCTGTATTCAAAAGAAACTAACAGAGCTATTGCCGACGTTATTACGCTATTTGGCGAGGTAATAGATAATTCCAAGCCATACGAGATATTTAATCCTCAGCATACATGGAAGAGAAAGCGTATTACTGATTTCTATGCAAGACCGCTCCTGAAGCAAATTTTCAGAAACGGAGAATGTATGTATAATAATCCCGATATAAATATTCTGCGTGAATATTGTTCAATGGAGGTTGAGAGCTTGTGGGAAGAAGTAAAACGTTTTGAAAACCCACACGAATACTATGTTGATCTGTCAGAGGATTTATGGAAAATGAAGAATGAATTACTATCCGAATACGGAAATATGGAGGATTAGTTTGAAAACACGAATAATAGAAAAAAACGACCTTAAAACAGCAGGAGAAATAATAAGAAGTGGCGGTCTTGTTGCATTCCCTACCGAAACGGTTTACGGTCTTGGAGCAAATGCACTTGATGAGGCTGCAGTTAAGAAAATATTTGTTGCAAAGGGCAGACCGTCAGATAACCCTCTTATAGTACACATAGGCGATATATCGCAAATATATGAGCTTGCAGAGGATATAAACGAAAATGCCAGAAAGCTTATAGATGCATTTATGCCTGGTCCTTTTACAATAATATTAAAGAAAAAGGCACATATTCCAGACACTGTAACTGCGGGGCTTGACAGTGTCGGAATACGCTTTCCCATACAAAGCACTGCAGTTGCTTTTATTAACGAAGCAGGCGTACCAATAGCCGCACCGTCGGCAAATCTTTCGGGCAAGCCAAGCCCCACTGAAGTAAAGCATGTTACCCAGGATATGATGGGCAGAATTGAGGGTATAATAAACGGAGAAAACTGCGATTTTGGTGTTGAGTCCACAATAGTTGACGCCACCTCCCCCGTCCCCGTTCTTCTAAGACCGGGCGGTGTTACATACGATATGCTTTGCTCAGTTGTGAGCGAAACCATAATAGATAAAAATGTTATGGAACAAGTAAAGGATAACGAAAAGCCAAAATGTCCCGGTACAAAGTACAAGCACTATTCTCCCAAAGCACAGGTTGTTGTAATTGAGGGCGAGTGCGAAAATGTAAGAGCAAAAATCAAGGAATTATTGGAAGAAAATTCCGATAAAACATCAGGAGTTCTTACAATGTTTAATTCTGCCTATGACAGAGCAGTAGTCATAAACGGCGGCGAGAACAACCGCGACTATGCAAAAAATCTGTTTAGTGCGCTAAGGAGCTTTGACGATTTAGGTGTTGAGATTGTCTTTGCGGAGTTTAAATTTCTTGACGGATACGGTCTTGCGGTTAAAAACCGACTCTACAAAGCGGCGGGATATAATATTATATATGTATAATGTAGTTTATGTAACACCTCCAAACCCTACAAAAAAGGCAGAAACGAAATCGTTTCTGCCTTTTGTAATGTAAAAATAATTATTTAATGTTCTTATATAAAGGTCCATATGCCTGACATGCTCTGTAGTCCTGACCTTCTTTATCCATACCGAAAGCATTCCAGCTTGCAGGTCTGAATATCTTTTCATCAGGTACATTGTGAAGACTTACAGGAATTCTTAGCATTGAACACATTGTGATAAGGTCTGCACCGATATGTCCATAAGAGATAGCACCGTGGTTAGCACCCCAGTTATTCATAACCTCATATGCAGTCTTGAATGGGCTGCCTTCTTTACCATCACATCTTGGAGCAAACCATGTACATGGCCATGTGTAGTCTGTTCTCTTCCAAAGTGCGTCAGATACATCAGCAGGAAGACCTACTGTCCAACCCTCTGCAATTTGAAGAACAGGGCCCAAGCCTTTAACAAGGTTTAGTCTTATCATAGTAGCAGGCATTGTAGCAGTTGTTTCAAATCTTGATGAGAAACCGCCGCCTCTGAAGTAGCCAAGGTCTGCCATATTCCATGTTGTAGCACCCATAATAGCATCCTGGTCAGCTTGTGTAACTTCGTACCAAGGCTTCATAACTGCATTGCCGTTTTCGTCTTTTGCTTCTGCATTAGCATCAAGACAACATGCACCTGAGTTGATAAGGTGAATAACACCATTTGCAGCCTTTGCTTCATCTTTTATGTCGTAGCCTGTAACTCTCTTAATAGCCTCGCCGCTCCAGTATGTACGAACATCTGCAAACATTTGCGCTCTGTTTGTAAGTAACTTCATAAACAGCATACCTAAGCCGTTTAGTACGTCATTTTCAGTTGCTAATATATATGGTTCTCTTGCACCATTCCAGTCGAATGATGTGTTTAGAATTGCCTCCGCAAAGTCACCATTTGGATAGAAGTCTGTCCATTGTCTTTGTCCCTGGAAACCGGCAGCAATAGCGTTATGGCCAACTGCCTCTTCTTCGCAGCCCTCAGGAAGATTTGCATTACCATTCATTAAGTCTTTAATAATAACTGCCATCTTAACAACAAATTCAAATTGTTCTTCTTTTTGGGCAGCAGATTTTTGCATATCCTCAGGGTTCTTGTCAAAGCCCATCTTGCAGTTCTTCTTTGCCCAAGCAAGTGCCTTTTGGAATTCAGCCTCGTCATAGATACCCTCTGTCATTCTTCTGATGATTTCAACCTCATCAACAGACTCAACTCTTAGACCTAAGTATGATTCCATAAAGTCAGAATCTATAATAGAACCGCCGATACCCATACAAATTGAACCAATTTGAAGATATGACTTACCACGCATAGAAGCAGCAGCAACTGCAGCACGACCAAATCTTAATAGCTTTTCTTCTACGTCAGCAGGGATTGAAGTATCACTCATATCCTGAACTTCGTGTCCGTAAATACCAAATGCAGGAAGTCCCTTTTGTGCATGTGTAGCCAAAACTGATGCAAGATAAACCGCACCAGGTCTTTCTGTACCGTTAAAGCCCCATACACCCTTTATTGTCTGAGGGTCCATATCCATTGTCTCACTACCGTAGCACCAGCATGGTGTAACTGTAAGTGTAATGTCTACACCCTCTTTTCTGAATTTGTCGGCACATGCAGCAG
>JAZNPJ010000121.1:0-8448 GCA_045589635.1 Clostridia bacterium | reverse complement strand
AAACTGTCACGGTTTGAAGATGACAGCTCCTGATGGAAAAAAGCGTATGACAGATGTTGTAGATACTACCAATCTGTTAAGACTTATTCAATCAATTCCGTCACCAAAAGCAGAACCTTTTAAAATGTGGCTGGCAGAAGTAGGCAAGGACCGCATAGAGGAGACTATTGATCCTGAGCTTGCGATAGATAGAGCATTAGAAACATATCTAAAAAAGGGATATGATGAAGAATGGATACATCAACGAATATTATCTATAAGAGTGCGTAATGAACTAACGGCACAGTGGCAACAACATGGTGTCGAGGAAGGCAAGGAATATGCAATTCTTACGGATGAAATAACAAAAGCTTGGTCTGGAATGACAACAAGAAGATATAAAAATTTAAAAGGACTTACAAAAGAAAATTTAAGAGATAATATGAGTACAACCGAACTTATCCTGAATATGCTTGCGGAAACCTCTACAACAGATATTTCGAAAGAAGAACATCCGCAAGGACTTCCAGAAAATATAAAGGTTGCAAAGCGTGGAGGTAATGTCGCTAGAATTGCCAGACAAGCATTAGAAACGGAAACCGGAAAATCAGCTATTACTTCAAAAAATGCAACTGAACTAAATCAAGTGGTAGTTGATTTAATTGAAGATATTACAGGAGACGAAGAATAGTATTCAATCATACGAGATACAAGAAAGTTTTCTCGTGTCAAGTTCATACAATTTAAAAGCTTAGTTTGCCGATTTTGATATTTATCATATACTATCGGAGCGAGAAAATCCAGTATTCTCGCGGGTTCTAATGGATTTTGTTTAAGGAAAAACAGTTGAAAAAACCAGGGAAAAGTTAGTAGGTCCATATTATGCGTTAGCATAACAAGGTTCTCGGGTACCCAACAGAAATCTGTGATTTCGTGTTGGGTGATGGTTCTTATTATTCACTGTTCTCCTGACTTGACACGAACTATTGAGTAATGTCGAATTTTGTCGGAATAAGAGAGGTGATAATGTGAAAAAACTGTTTTTGATTAAAAGAAAAGGTTTTAATTATTATACTGATTATACAGAGTTGTACTTACATAGGTCTTTTGAAAACAAAGGATATTATCTTGTAAAAGATGAAAGTAAATGTTTGTTTAATGTGATTGTGGACATTTCTGAAGAAAAATATATGACAGTTTTATCACCTTATTTTGATACACTCTCTGAAGATGATGCAAGAGAATTTTCGGAGATATTAGGTTCTAATTTCAAAAGTGAAGTAATTGCTATGCCTTGTACGGAAAACTATCAATTCAAAGGAATACCATATAGGTTTATGTTTAGCGATACTTATAACGCATTTGAGGAAGATATTTATGTGTATGATGCAAGTCCTGAATTTGTTCAGGAATGTTTTTCTCAATGCAAAAGTGATAAGCCATACGCTGTAGAATATATAAATTATGGCGGTGCATTTAAAGGTTTGGAAATATCTTTATCTTTTGATAATGCTGATGTTATACTTGAAGAACCAAGTTTAAACTATTACGTTGGGAAAGAAAAATTAACAAAAGAGCTTACATTTGAAAAGTCAGGGAATAAGTTTTATTGTAGCGTTCCTGAATTTTATATGGACAAGGGTATCAATAAATATAGTGCAGTTTTAAGAGGAAAAAAAAGAGAAAATGAAAAGTCTAAGAATGGATTTTATATTAGATTTGTTCCGCGAAGTAGTGACGAATTTTTAAATGTCGAAATGATGGTTAAACCATTATAATTTTTATTCTTAACTTTTATGCGACCTTCTCTTAGAAATAAGTTGCATCTAAACCTTATGCCTCGCAATATGGAAATGTCGAATTTTGGAGAAAAAGAAATGAGGTGCGAATATGAATTTATGGCAAACTTTTGAAATTAAAAAAAGTAAGTATTCAAATGGTGGAATCTCATTTCGTTACGAAAAGGGAATAGATGAGAAGTTAAAAGAAAAATACAAATCGTTTGCAAAATGGTTAAGGGATACATATGTTTTTCCTGTTCATTTAACGGTTTATGTCAAAAACTGTGAAAAAGTTAGGCTTTTAAATGGTAAGTGGGTATATGGTAGTTTCAGATGGTTTGAAAATAAAGAACCATATATTCGTATTCCATCTAAAATAAATGCAGAATTATATCAACAGTATAATGAAGAAGAACTTTATGAACAAGTTATTTCTTCATTGGTTCATGAACTATCTCATTATTTCCAATGGGTTTTGGATGTTGAGCAAGATGATAAAACATCGGAAAGACAAGCAAATTATTTTAGGTATAGAATTATAGATAAATTTAATTCAAATCAATAATTTTTTGTTCCTAACTCGACACAAACTTGACACCAAAAAGGTATGCATCTAAATCTTATGTGTCGTAATGCGAGATAAATGCCAAAATTTGTTTAAAAATGGAGTAGTTTTATGATAAATGTCTTATTTATATGCCATGGCAATATATGCCGAAGTCCTATGGCGGAATTTGTTTTTAAGGATATGGTGGAAAAATTGGGCAGAAGTGATGAATTTTATATTGCGTCTGCTGCTACGAGCTACGAGGAGATAGGAAATCCTGTCCACTATGGAACAGCACAAATTTTAGATAGACTGGGAATATCATACTCACACAAGCGTGCCGTACATTTAGAGAAGACAGATTATAAAAAATATGATTATTTGGTTTGTATGGACAGTGCAAATGTGCGCAACACTTTGCGTATTGTTGGTGATGATAAGGATGGGAAAATATATAAATTACTTAACTTTGCTGATTCTGACAGAGATGTTGCTGACCCGTGGTATACCGGAAATTTTGATATAACATACGAAGATGTTTTAAAAGGATGTAAAGGTCTTTTAAGACATATAGACAGTATATAAAGTTTGCCAACAAAAAGGCTGTTACGGGGTAACAGCCTTTTTGTTATCTTATTTATTTTAATACAATATATATAAATATTGCTAAAAATTGCGAAACTGATGCCAAAACTACAAATATATGAAATACCGAATGAATAAACTTTTTCTTTTTTCCTATTCCGTAGAGAACAGCACCTATTGTATACATAATTCCGCCAAGCAGAATATATATAAAGCCCGGAACAGTTAATACCTCTATAGTCTTTTTTAGTGCAACAATTATGCACCAACCCATAGCTATATATGCCGCCATAGAAAACTTGGAATATTTTTTTAAATCTATGGCATTAAGAGTTGCACCCAATGCGGTAATTCCCCATTGTATGGCAAATATTACCCACGCAGTTACAGGATAGTGTACTCTTATACCTGCAAGAAGTATCGGTGTATATGTGCCCGCAATAAGGAAAAATATTGTGCAATGGTCAATTATTTGCATAACCTTTTTTCCGGTACCTGCTCTTAAACCATGATATGTGCTTGATACTGTATATAGTAAAATCATGGTAGTACAATAAATAATGCTTGATACTATTGTCCACATATCACCCTTAATTATTGAAAAAATTATACAAAGAGCAAGCATAATAATGGCAAGTCCGCCACCTACAATATGTGTTACCATATTCATTATTTCTTCGCCTCTTGTGTAGTTTGGGAGTTGTCTGTCCTTTAATTTTGTCCTTTTTATCACGCTAATACCTCCTCAACTTTCGTTGTTGCTTTTTTTAGTTCCTCTTCCTCAAGTTGACGGTATGCAACCTTTCCAACAAGAGTTTTTGGCATATCCTCTTTAAATTCTATGTCATATGGCATTGAATATTTTGCTATATTTTTAGAGCAATACTCTAAAAGTGTTTTCTTTACTTCTTCGCTTGCCACTATTCCGGGTACAAGCTTTACATATGCCTTTATTTTTTGCATTTTATATTCATCAGGCACACCTATAACGCAACTCATCTGTACAAACTGATGTGCGTCTAAGATATTTTCAATCTGACCAGGATATACATTATAGCCTGATGTTATAATCATTCTCTTTGCTCTGCCTTTAAAATATATAAAGCCCTCATTATCCATAAACCCGAGGTCGCCTGTATATACCCATGTGAGTCCGTCGGCGTGTTTTCTTAATGTATTCGCGGTTTCGGCGGGGTGGTTCATATACTCCTTCATAACAGTAGGACCTGCAAGCAGAATTTCGCCCTCTTCGCCGTATGGTAGTTCCTCGTCAGTATCGGGTTTTACAATTTTTATGTACGTATCGGGGAATGGTATTCCTATACTGCCTTTTTTGTACATTGTTGCAGGTGTTAAGCAACAAGCGGTAACTGTTTCTGTTGTTCCGTAACCCTCACGTACCTGTACCATACTTTTGTGGTCGTATAAAAATTTATCAAATTTTTTCTTAAGCTCAACAGAAAGCGAATCTCCACCTGAGAAAACACCTTTTAGCGAGCTTAAATCTGCCTTTTCCATAAAGTCGAGTCTTAAAAGTGCTTCGTACAGAGTAGGAACTCCCGCAATAAAGTTACATTTATATTTAACTATAAGCTTTGCATAGCTTTTTGGTGTAAATCGTGGTACTAAAATACATCTTCCGCCGCTTGATAGCATAGTATGAATACACACACCCAAGCCAAAACCATGAAAAAGCGGCATAGCAGCAAGCATTTTATCGCCAACTCTGAACATCTGATTTGCGGCAATTACCTGCTCGCCCAATGCATTAAAGTTGCCGTTTGTGAGTACTATACCCTTGTTTGTACCCGTTGTTCCGCCTGAATATAAAATAACTGCAGCGTCCTCTTTTTTTCTTTGTACAGTATAATTATAAAAGCAGCATTTGCCAAGCTTTAAAAAGTCGTTCCATCTTATAATGGGTGCGTCCTGGGGGATTTTTTGTATTTTTCGACCCTCAGTGAGCATATATCCTGCCTTTATAGGCTTGGAAAGCTCGTCCTTGACACTTGCAATTATAATATTTACAACCTTTGTGTTATGTCTTATTTTCTCGAACTTTCCATAGAATTGGTCAAGAGTTATTGCAGTAACAGAGCCTGATTCATTAAGATAAAACTCAATTTCCTTTTCTGCAGAAAGCGGATGAATCATATTTGCAACACCGCCAACTAAATTTATAGCATAAAACATATAAATTGCCTGAGGGCAGTTTGGCATTGCAATGGTAACCTTATCGTTTTCTCTTACTCCTATTGTTTTTAGCGCCCTTGCACATCTTTGGATTTCCTCTATCATTTTTGAGTATGTGGTTGAACGTCCCATAAAATCGAAAGCAATATTATTGGGGTATTGCTTTGCAATTTTTTCTACCGCCGCATACATTGACCCCTCAAAATAATCTATATGCATAGGTACATCGCCCATATAATCTTTCCATGGAGTTTTTGCAGTTACGTTACTCATAATCTACCTCTTTTCCGAATGGCTCCTCAAGCAATTCGGGATTTTCTAATATTTTCTTAAGTAATTTAATTGTTTTAGAAAAATAGTATCCATCGGCAATTCTTTCATCTACCGTAAGACCTATATCAACACTGTCGTGCATTATTGCATTTCCATTCCCGTCAAAGAACGGTCTTATTTTTTTCTCGCCTATCACCATAAATACAGAGGTTGTACCCCAGTTTGTAAGATGATGATAACCGCTCTTAAGCTTTATCGAACCAAGATTAGAAATTATAACAGACGAATAATAGGGGTCTGTTGAAACAAGTGATTTTGGTACTTTACCTATTTTATCCAAAAAGCATATAAAACTTACCGCTGCTTTTGAAATAAATCTCGGAATTTTGTTAAGAAGCTCCATTGCCTCTACTGTGCTATCCTGCTTTGTTTCTTTTCGGCAACGGTTAACCTGTCTGTATATTTCGTTATGTACATCATCTATGGTAAAGTCTTCTTTAGAGTGAATAAATGCCATACCCTCCTCAGAATTATCCTCAAACACCTTTTTTATAACAAACGATGCACTTACCTCATTTCGCTGATACATATTCTTGTTTGCTATAAATATATTCATCTTGGGCCTGAGTGTAATGGTTTTTAGCACTGCACTTACAAGTACCTGAAACAAATTGTATTTGTATTGGGGATTATCCTTGTTTTTTTCGTCAAGATATTTATTGATGTTTGTAAGGTCTATTCTCTCCGAAATAAATGCCTCGTTATCACATCTGTTTGGGTATATAAGCGGCATAAGAAAATGCATTGAATCTACATTTCTTAAAAGCTTGCCATCACGTCTGTCTCCGAATTTTCTCTTGTTTTTCACAATTTCTCCTCCTTAAGAGCATAGCGTTGTAAATTATGTTAAAATAAAATCCGTATAAAGCAATTATATCACATATTAACCATATTTGCAATTATTTTGTCGAAAAAGAAAATTATTTTTTTTGTGATTTTTGTTGCTTTTGCTTATTGATTTTTTGTTCTTTACATAGTAAACTGAGAAACAGCATAGTAGTAAACATATATTAAATTAAGGAAGTTGTTATGAAAAATCAAAGACTAAAAGGAAATTTAATTTTGCTCCTT
Organism: Clostridia bacterium; assembly: GCA_045589635.1. Taxonomy (GTDB): domain Bacteria; phylum Bacillota; class Clostridia; order UBA1381; family UBA1381; genus Ornithomonoglobus_A. The sequence continues at coordinate 1,959 of JAZNPJ010000121.1, read as the reverse complement.
ACTTCGCTTATCTGGGGCACATCATTTATATCGCAGAGTAAAGGTGTGGAAAGTGTACCGCCAATGGCATTTAACGGAATACGCTGTCTGCTTGGAGGTGTTGTACTTTTACCTGTTATTGCATTTTTAGACGCAGGCAAAAAGAAAAAGGGGATTAAAGTTCAAAAATTCAATAAAAAAGTAATGCTCGGCGGAATTATATGCGGTTGCTTTTTGTGCTTTGCAAGTACATTGCAGACCCAGGGAATGGTATACACAAGCCCCGGAAAAGCCGGCTTTATAACAGCCATGTATATGGTGATTGTTCCCATTATAAACATTTTCAGGGGTAAGCGTCCATCTGTTGTAATTTTGTTCTCGGTTATTGTTGCGGTGGCGGGACTTTACCTGATGTGCATAAATTCAGACATAACAATTAACAAAGGTGATATTTTAATATTTATTTGTGCATTTCTTTTTGCGGGTCATATTCTTGTAATTGACCACTTTTCACCTCACGTTGACGGAATAAAGCTTTCGTGTCTGCAATTTTTTGTGAGCGGAATAATAAATATTATTATGATGTTTATATTTGAAGAGCCTCATATAGCGCCAATACTTGGGTGCTGGGCGGCAATAGGATATTCGGGAGCAATGTCGTGCGGTGTGGCTTACACATTACAGATTGTAGGTCAAAAATACACCGACCCCACCTCTGCCTCAATTATTATGAGCTTAGAGTCTGTTTTTGCCACACTTTCCACAGTGATTTTAGTTACATTAGGCTTTAATCTTACAGGCGGTGCAATGACTGTGCGTGAGATTTTGGGTTGTGTGTTAATGCTTATAGCTATTATACTTGTAGAGCTTCCCCATCCTCAAAAAAGTGTAAATATGACAAAACAACAACAAAAACGTTAAGTGTTGTCGATTTTTCTTGACATATATTGGTATGTGTGTTAACATTATGTTAATATTTGCAGTTAAAATCTGAGGATAAAAATGCAAAAATACACAGGAGGTTTAGAAAATGAAATTTTTAAACAAAAAAACACATGTTGCTTTTTTGCTTATGGCAGTAATGATTTTTGCAACTTCGATAGTTGCATTTGCGACCGGTGATGCTGCTGGCGAAGCAACAACATTCTATGCAACTTTTTGGGCGCTTGTTCCGCCGTTGGTTGCGATTGTTCTTGCGCTTATAACTAAAGAGGTTTATTCTTCTTTGTTTATAGGTATTGTACTTGGCGGACTTCTTTCTGCTAATATGCGCCCTGTTGTGGCACTTGATAATATTCTTAACGAGGGTATTATTTCAGCTGTGTCGGGCACAGCGGGTATATTCATATTCCTTGTTATTCTTGGTGCTATAGTTGCGCTTATAAACAAGGCAGGCGGAAGTGCGGCGTTCGGACGTTGGGCACAGACACACATAAAATCGCGTGTTGGTGCAATATTTGCCACATTCATTTTAGGAATTTTGATATTTATTGATGACTATTTCAACTGTCTTACAGTTGGCAGCGTTATGCGCCCTGTTACTGACAGACATAAGATTTCGAGAGCTAAGCTTGCATTTATTATTGATGCAACAGCAGCGCCCATTTGTATGATTGCACCTGTTTCTTCCTGGGCGGCAGCAGTATCTGAGTTTACAAAGGGTACAGGCTATTCGGGTATTGAGCTTTTTGTACGTGCAATCCCATATAACTTCTATTCACTCCTTATGCTTGCATTTATAGTTATGATTACACTTATGAAGTTCGATTTCGGACCAATGAAGCTACACGAATTCAATGCAATTAACAACGATGATTTATTCACAAGCGGTAAAGATGATGCTCAAAAAGCAGATGACGTTGATGCAAATCCAAAGGGACGCGTAATTGACCTTATTTTACCTGTTATTGTATTGGTTGTTTTATCTATAATCGGTCTTATATATGTTGGCGGATTCTTTGGCGGAGAAAGCTTTATAAC
>JAZNPJ010000120.1:0-1569 GCA_045589635.1 Clostridia bacterium | reverse complement strand
AGCAGGCATAAGCATAATCCATCAAGAGCTTAATATGATGAATCATCTTACTGTTGCTCAAAACATTTATATAGGCAGAGAGCCTATGAAAAATGGATTGTACATAGATGATGCTCAAATGGAAAGAGATGCAAAAGAGCTTTTCGAAAAAATCGGGATGAATGTGTCGCCCTCTGCAAAGCTTGGTTCTTTAACAGTCGGAAAACAGCAAATGGTTGAAATTGCAAAAGCTATTTCTCACAACTCAAAGATTTTAATTCTTGACGAGCCGACAGCTGCACTTACACAACCCGAGGTTGAGGAACTGTTTAAAATCATGAATGACCTTAAAGAAAAAGGCATTGCAATGATTTATATTTCTCACAGAATGGACGAAATTGAACGAATTTCTGACAGAGTTACGGTAATGAGAGATGGCGAATACATAGGTACTCTTGTTACAAAGGACACCACAAAAGACGAAATAATCAAAATGATGGTGGGACGTGTTATTATGGGTGAAGAAAAACACCAGAGCAATGTCCCCGATGACGCCGAGGTTATATTAGAAGTAAAAAATCTAAATGCAGGTCAGTCTGTTAAGGACGTAAACTTTAAGCTTCACAAAGGCGAAATTTTAGGTTTTTCGGGTCTTATGGGCGCAGGCAGAACTGAGACTGCACGCGCTATTTATGGTGCCGATGTAGCTGATAGCGGAGAAATATTTATAAACGGCAAAAAAGTTAATATAAAAAATCCTTATGACGCAGTTAAAAACGGAATATGCTATCTTTCAGAAGACAGAAAACAGTATGGTCTTCTTATGATAAAGTCCATAACTGAAAACACTATAATCTCCTCGTTTGATAAGTTTACCACATCAGGAACAATAAACGACAAAGAAGCAAAAAAATATGCTCAGGAGGTTAATGAACGTCTTAGAACAAAAACCCCTTCTATGGAACAAATTGTTAAAAATCTTTCGGGCGGTAATCAGCAAAAGGTCATTGTTGCAAGATGGCTTTTGAAGAATTCTGATATATTTATATTTGATGAACCTACGCGAGGCATTGACGTCGGTGCAAAGAGCGAAATGTATACACTGATGGAAGAGCTTGTAAAGCAAGGTAAATCAATTATAATGATTTCATCAGAATTACAGGAAATAAGACGCCTTAGCGACAGAATTGTTGTAATGTGTGAAGGACGTATTACAGGTGAGCTTGATATATCCGAAGCAACACAGGAAAATATTATGGCTTTGGCTACAAAGCGTGATTGATTATAGAAAGGAATGATACAAACAATGAATACAAATAAGAAGAAATTTTTGTCCGACAGCGGAATGCAAAATGTTATAATAATAGTTGCACTTATCGTTCTTATAGCAATATTTGGTATATTAAATCCAAGCTTTCTTGATAAGTACAACATAGTAAGTATGGCGCAGTCTCTTGCACCTTATGCAATTTTAGCTTTAGGTGTAACTTTTGTAATTGCAACAGGCGGTATTGACCTTTCTATTGGTACAGTACTTATTGCCTCATCTGTAATAGCAGGTAAATTGTATATGGAAGGTATGCCACTATA
>JAZNPJ010000119.1:0-2435 GCA_045589635.1 Clostridia bacterium | reverse complement strand
GTCAAGCCTGCCAAGTAATCCATACTTGTCTCAAGAGCGATAGCGAGTTTTCTGCATTGCTCAAATGTATAATATCTTTTGCCGTTTTCTATCTTTGAATAATCACTTTGGTCAATACCTGTCAAAATTTGCATTTTAATTTGAGTATATCCCTTTTCTTTACGCAATTCTTTTAAACGATTCATAATATCACCCAATTATATTATGTCAAATTTCCCTATTGAAATTATGGTGATATTGACCTATAATATAGATGAGGTGATTGTATGGCAGAGTTTTGTTTAGAATGTTGGAATAAAATAAATGATACTAACTACACAGAAAAGGAGTATGTTATATCAAAAGACTTATACTTTTGTGAGAATTGTTGTGATATGAAAAATGTTGTTGTCGCAGAACGAAAGGCATATTACAAATATAAATTTCGGTTTATTATTTTGCCTTTCAAAGTCATTTATTTTTTGTGGAGAATATTTATTTTACCTTATTTGATATTAAAGTATATAATACATAGTGGAAAAGAAGCAAAATAAAAACCCCTTGTCTTTCGACAAGGGGTGGCGTGCCGCAGAAGATATGAACTCCCGACCTTCTGTTCCGTAGTCAGACGCTCTATCCAGCTGTCCTAGCGGCACAAATATTTACAACTTTGATATTATAACATCTTTTTGAAAAAAAATCAAGACTTTTTTTCAAAAAAATAGAATATTTCTTGTTTATCATGCAAAATAAATTTCTTGCAGTTTTTTTATAAGTATGTTAAAATATATTTATCAAGTAAATATAACAAATTTTGACATCATAGAATATGTATTTGAAAAAATAATTAAAATTATTTATATATACTTTGGAGGAAGTATGATGGAAAAATTTTTTAAACTCAAGGAACGCGGAACAAATGTCCGCACAGAAGTAATTGCAGGTATTACTACATTTCTTGCGATGTCATATATCCTTGCGGTAAACCCAGGGTATCTCGGAAGTATCCCCGGTGCAACACCTGCAGGTGTATTTATGGCAACGGCTATTTCTGCAGCGATTGCTACATTGTGTATGGCATTCTTTGCAAACTATCCGGTAGCTTTGGCATCGGGAATGGGTCTAAATGCATTTTTTGCATTTACGGTATGCGGTGCTATGGGTTATTCGTATGAGGTTGCACTTACTGCAATTTTGTTTGAGGGTATCATCTTTATGATTTTATCACTCTTTAAGTTCAGAGAAGCACTTGTCAACAAAATTCCGAATAACTTAAAGTTTGGTATCACCGCAGGTATAGGTCTTTTTATAACAATAATCGCGTTGCTTAACGCAGGTATCGTTGTATCAGACAGTGCGACCACAGTTGCACTTGGCAATTTGGCATCTGCACCCGTGGTACTTGCATTGGTTGGACTTCTTGTAATCGGTGCTCTTCAGCATTTCAAGGTTCCGGGCGGAATACTTTTGGGTATAATTGTTACATGGGTCCTCGGTATAGTAGCTGAGCTTGTCGGCTGGTATGTGCCTGACCCTGCAAACGGTGTGTATTCTGTTATCCCTAATCTTTCATGGGATGCAATAAAGGCAAACTTTGCGGCACCTGCATTGTTTAAATTTGACTTCAAATTTATTGTAGAAAACTTTGCAGGCTTTGCGCTTGTGGTATTTACCTTCCTTTATACCGATATTTTTGATACAGTAGGTACTCTTATCGGTGTTGCACAGAAGGGTGATTTGCTTGACGAAAAGGGTGAACTGCCCAATGCAAGCGGTGCTCTCATGGCTGACGCTGTGGGAACAGTAGTAGGTGCTTGTCTTGGTACTTCAACAGTTACAAGCTATGTTGAGTCAAGTGCCGGTGTTGCAGCAGGCGGAAGAACAGGTTTGACTGCCGTAACTACTGCGGTTATGTTCCTTATAGCAATTATATTTGCTCCTATCTTCCTTGCAATTCCCGGATTTGCTACAACTCCGGCGATGCTCTATGTTGGTCTGCTTATGCTCTCTGCTGTAAAGAAGGTTGACTTTGATGGTGACGCAGCAGATACAATCGGTGCATTTTTAGCTATAATCATGATGCCGCTCACATATTCTATTGCAAACGGTATTATGTTTGGTATGCTGGCATGGGTAATTCTCAAGCTTATTACAGGCAAGGCTAAAGACATCAGTGCAGTAATGTGGATTTCGGTTGCATTATTTGCGATTTATATTGTACTTAAGGTTATGGGTCTTGCATAAAATTAAAGAGGTGTTGTGTGATGAATAAAGCATATACAATGGAAATAGCAGGTGTAAAGCGTGAATTGCCGCTTTGCAAAATAAATGATAATCTTTACATTGCAGCATTTGTGATGTTTGGTGATGTAGAAATCACTACGGCTGCGGCGGCGGTTCTTCTTGAGAGAGCACCCGAACACGATATTATGATTACGGCTGAGAGTAAGGGTATA
>JAZNPJ010000118.1:0-23683 GCA_045589635.1 Clostridia bacterium | reverse complement strand
ATACATTTACATTTGTACCATCAATTTCTATTTTTATACCCATTTTACGAAAACACTCAATAGTGCTAAGACAATCTGCACCGTTTAAAAAACCCGATATCTTGCTCTTTCCATCACACAGAGCGCCAAGCATTACTGCTCTGTGCGATATAGATTTATCACCTGGAACTGTTATTTTGCCATTTGCACATTTTATTTTTCTTACCTCAAAGCTCACGGTTTTTTTCGCCTCCATTTTTACCATTAAAATGTAATAAATTGATTATATCACAAATATTTATAAAATACAAGAGGGGTGAGAATCAACTTGATTAAAAAACAAAGCTTTGTTACGGGCGCAGCTATATTGATGATGGCAAATATCATTTCGAAAATATTGGGTGCAGTATTTAAAATACCCTTAACGTATATATTAAAAGAAGAAGGAATGGCTATATATAACAGTGCTTTTCAGATATATATACTTTTTCTGTCCTTTGTAATATCAGGTCTTCCGTTTGCAATTTCCAAACTCGTTTCGGAATACAGTGCAAAAAAAGAAAAGGCTATGGTATGCGCCGTTATAAATGTTTCCACTAAATTACTTTTTATTATAGGAATTACACTTAGCCTTATTTTATATTTTGGTGCTGACTTTTTTGCGCTCGCCTTAAAAGAGGACAGAGCAGCTTTTGCTATAAAGATGATTGCACCATCTGTGTTTTTTGTTGCTATAGGCTGTATTTACAAGAACTATTTTCAGGGTATATCAAATATGATACCGTCTGCAATATCTCAGGTTATAGAGGCAATTATAAAGCTACTTGCCGGCTTTTACCTTGCATTTTACTTTATAGATTTTGGCACATACAAAGCATCAGGCGGTGCAGCTTTAGGTATCAGTATAGGTGAAGCGATAGCAACACTTATTTTATTTTTGTTATATATACTTCTTCAAAAAGAGCGTACACGCTCCACACCTATACAAAGACGCACTGTTTTATCGCAGATAGGCTCTATTGCTATTCCATTGCTTTTTGCATCCGTTATTTCTTCTATGCTGTCCGTTATGGATACAACAATAATGCGCGCATCTCTTTTAGATTACGGGCACAATATTGATGAAGCACGATTTATATACGGTGCATACACCGGATATGCTCTTACACTTTTTCATTTGCCTGTTGGAATTTTAGCAACATTGGGTGTAAGTATACTGCCTCTTGTTGCAGGCTCGATTGCTGTAAATGATATGAAAAGAGCACAAAAGGTCTCTTCTGCAGCAATCAGGCTGAGTATTATTCTTAGTTTACCATGCGCAGTTGCAATTTACTTTATGGGAGAAAATATGCTCGATATATTATTTAATAATACATATTCTGCTAAAATGCTAAAGCTCATATCCCCCTGTGTATTATTTTTATGTGTGTCGCAAATATCAAATGCAATAATACAATCTGCCGGGAAAATACTCCAATCGTTTTTATGTGCCCTCATAAGCTCTGTTATTAAACTTATACTTTATTACTTACTAATACCAAAAATGAGCATATATGGTGCTATAATAGGCGCTGATATTTCATATTTTATTTATATGATACTTTCCCTTGTGCTTGCAAATAGAACAATAGGCGTTAAATACTCCATAAAGGATATGATGATAAAACCTGCCATAAGTATCGCTATGATGATTGTTGTTTTAATACTTGTGCAAAAACCGCTTGAGTACGAGATAAGCAACGTGTACATCTTAACCGCATTAAAATGTATATTTTGCGGAAGTGCTTATGTGTTAACACTTGTTTTAACGGGCGGTGTATCCATAAAAGAAATCAGAAGACTTTTAAAATAACAAAGAGGCTGATTAAACAGCCTCTTTATTATTTTATTCTTTACCATTCCAACAATATGTGCATAGCTTACACTCCGGTAAGCCTATTGTTTCTATCATATCGTCAAGTCTGTGGTATTTTAATGAAGTAAATTTTAATTCTTTACGTATTTCCTCTAACATCTCTTTGTAGTTCTGACTTTCCGGGTCAGCATAATCCTTTAGTACCTCATCAGAAACATTATCTCCCTCGCGCTCTCTTATAATACGTCTTGCAATTAAATCAAGCTCGGACTTTGATGACGAGAAATTAAGATATTTACAACCAAACATAATTGGCGGACATGCAGGTCTTATATGAACCTCTTTTGCTCCGCAATTATACAAAAATTCCGTAGTTTCTCTTAGTTGTGTTCCTCTTACAATAGAATCGTCTATTAAAAGCAGGCTTTTATCTTCTATAAGCTCTTTTACCGGAATAAGCTTCATTTTCGCGATGGCGTTTCTGTCCTTTTGATTTTGTGGCATAAATGACCTTGCCCATGTAGGTGTGTATTTTATAAAAGGCCTTGCATATGGTATTCCTGACCTGTTTGAATAGCCTATAGCATGTGCAATACCCGAATCGGGAATTCCCGCTACTATATCAGGCTTTGCATCGTCTCTGTCTGCAAGCTTCTTGCCGCAACGGTAACGCATATTTTCTACGTTTATACCCTCGTAGCAAGAAGTTGGATAGCCATAATATACCCATAAAAATGAGCATATTTTCATTTCCTCACCCGCAGGCGAAACAGTTTCTACCCCATCAGGCGTCATATACACAATTTCGCCGGGGCCAAGATTTTTATAATCACTATAGCCTAAGTTTAAATATGCAAAGCTTTCAAAAGAAGCACAAAATCCGTCGTCGTTCTTGCCTATAATTATTGGTGTTCGTCCCAATCTGTCGCGTGCGGCATACATGCCGTCCGGTGTTAGTATAAGCATTGACATAGAGCCTTTTATAAGCTTTTGCGCGGATTGTATTCCCTTTACAATACTATCCTCATGATTTATGATGGCTGCAACCATTTCTGTCTGGTTAATATTGCCGCCGCTCATTTCGAGAAAATGAGGTGTGCCATTTGAATACGTCATTTCCAGAAGCTCGTCCATATTATCTATACGCCCAACCGTAGTTATGGCAAAATTACCCAGATGTGAGCGGACAATAAGCGGTTGCGGTTCATTATCCGAAATGCAGCCTATACCTGAGTTTCCTTCCATTTCCTCTACATCACGTTCAAACTTAGTACGAAAAGGCGAATTTGAAATGTTATGAATTGCTCTGTTAAAGCCTTTTTCACCATATACCACCATACCGCCTTTTTTAGTACCAAGATGTGAATGATAGTCTATGCCGAAAAACAAGTCAAACACACAACTTCTTTTGGAAATTACACCAAATATTCCTCCCATATTTACTCCCCTTTTTATCTAAATGCTTATTATTTATGCAAAACATCAGGGCTTTTACCACCCTATATTTATTATATATCTTTTTTAAGCAAAATTCAAGTGTTTTTTTATAACTAATTTTTCTTGCAAAGAAAAATTAGTTATTTAAAATCAATAAATATTGTTTGATATTACTAAAAAAATCACTTACCCACTATTGCACCTAAAATACCACATCCAAAAATTGCTCCGCCTACTGCGAGAAAATGAGTATTAAACAAAATATTTCCATCTTTTATAAGCGAGCATACAATGAGCAACAAAAGATAAAGCGCACTATAGCACAGACAGTTAATTAAAATTTTTGAATCGCTTACACGTGCACATATAATTGACCCTGCTATGAGTGCTGCTCCAATGCCTACATAGATCGCAATAGAGAGAATGCTCTCTGATATATCGCTAAAATACATTATTACTGAAGCAACTAATATAACAACCGTTGATATTATAACACTTACTATTAGTCCCTTTAAAATTCCCCTTAATGACAATAAAAAAACCTCCTCATATATCTGTTTTATACAAATATATGAGGAGGCTCTAAAATAAATTACTTAATTAGTTTTCTATTTTTTTCTCTATTGCCTTTATAGCGTCTCTTTCAAATTTTATAAAGCTCTTTTCTGCAGGTGTTCCTACATTACCTGTTTCTATTATAACAGTATTATCCTTTATGCTGTGAACCTTGCCTACAATTCCGCCGATTGTTGAAACCTTATCGCCCACCTTCATTTTGCTGATTTGAGCCTTTAGTTCCTTTTCCTTTTTACGTTGCGGTCTTATAAGCATAAAATACATAAGTGCAATAATCGCAATAAGCGGTAACATCTGAACAATGCCTGCCATTACAGGTGAAACCTCTCCCTGAGCCTGTGGCATACTTGTAGCTGCACCTTGGGCATAAGCAATAATTCCAAATAAATTCATAATAATTTTTCTCCTTTATGTTTTTTCTATATTATACCATTAACGCAAGCGTTTTTCAAGTGCTTTTTGGATTTGTCATAAAATATTAACATTTCGTATACCTGCCACCATAGAAACAAGCTTTTCGCCCTGGGCAACAAGTGTGCCATGCTCTTTTATATGGTTTGTTTTTATATGGCTTGTTTGAGAAGAGTCGGAATACTCATTAAATATATTTAAATTTTCGCAAAGAAGCTTTTCGTGTTTTGAAAATCGGTCATTTATAACCAGCATATAACAATATGTACCATTATAGTTATATAGCGCACTGTTTTTGTGAATAAAGTCATCAACCAAAATCAGTGCTTTACACATATCCTCAAAATCAGTGAATTTATATATATTAAAGAGTTCTCTCTTTTTTATACCCGATTTATCTTTTGGCACTGCTTTAATATGGTGTGCATTTTGGAGTTCCTCTTTTGTATATTTTTTGGAGAATATTGATTTACTTATTGTAATGCTCATCCCCTCATCATGCTCTTTAGCCTGTATTACTATATTACCATTATACGGATTAAAATCCGTCTCTTCGTTTATAGTATCCATCAATTTCAAAATAAAGGAGCGAAGTACATCTCTGTCCGTCGCAAGCTCTTTTTTACTCACCGAAAAATCCTCAAAATCCACATTTGATAATAGTATTCTTAGTTTATTGCGGTCTAATCTTTCAATATGCATATACCTCACCTCTTTATAATATTATACTACACTTTTTTAATTTTGGGAATACTTTTTTTATATATTTTTTTATAAATATATGCCTATATATCAAAGCTTTTACAAAAAACATTCCATAATAAGGTATAAAGAGCTTTGTTTTGGTTAAAATACCAAATAGACGAAAGGGATATAAATGCTTTCGCACAAAAAAATAACAATGGAGGTTATTATGGCACAAAACGACAATCAAACAACAAAAAAACTGCCGGGCTTTTACATAGCACTTTGCTGCTGTGTATTAGCAATAGGAGTTGCGGGATTTTTTTCCGACAAGAGCAGCGTAACAAAAAACACTGACGAGGAATATGTTGCATCAGTAGAGTCATTTCCGCAAGACAGCAATGCTACCGATACTAATGAAGATGTTTCACCTGTAAATGATACTGTTGTAATAGAAGATGTTTTGGAAGAATATATACCAACCGCACCACCCAAGGATGTTATTGAAGAAAATGCAGAAATAGACTATAGCATTAAAACCTCTGCAGACTACACATATAACAACCCTGACGTTGAGGAAACTGCAATAATAGTAAACGCAGAAGAACCATACTTTAATATGCCTGCAGGCGGTGAAATTCTTGAGGGTTTTTCTTCGACACTTTCATATAACGAAGCAATGGGAGATTGGCGTACACACAACGGAATTGATATTGCCGCAGATATAGGCTGCAGTATAAGCGCTTGTGCTGACGGTACAGTAGCGGATGTTTTTTCTGACGCTTACGGGAACGGGATTACACTAAAACATGAAAATGGATTTATTACAAAATATATGTGTCTTGGCAGCATAGAAGATATAAAGGTTGGAGACAGCGTAAAGGCAGGAGATATTATAGGAACAGTTGGCGAAGCAAAAGGCGAAAATATAAAAGAATCTCACCTTCATTTTGAAATGTACGACGGTGATATTTTGCTTAATCCCACACAATATCTTAATTAACTTTTAGAATACAAATCCTCTCGGACAAATCATTTTTCTGAGAGGATTTAATTTTTATCTGCTAACCCCTTGTTTTTTTTTTGCTTGTATGGTATAATCAATGTATATGAGTATAAAAGAATGAAAGGACTTTTTTCTGATGAAACAGTGGAAAAAAATATTAGTCATTGTAGCTGCGGCACTTGTTGTACTCTCAGCCATTACAGCAAGCGTTTACAATTTATACATAGTACCAAAATATATTGAACCCGCATTGGAATTTGTATCATCAGCACTGATGAATTCGGAATATCAGGATATATTGTCAGAGCTTGCAAACAGACTTGTAGATGAGGGAATTCTTGACCAATATACTGCAAAAACATATTTAAGAAAGAGCAGAAAATATACATCGGAGGGTAAAAGAGAAACTGCACGCTCCAACAAAGATGACTTTACAAATATTGATATTGATGATATTTTAAACGAGGATGAGGATTCCATAAAAAAAGACGATAACATAGTTATTGGCACTACAAGAACAAATATTGGAATAGAGATGATTCGCTCCGACAACGATTACCCTGACGCCGAGCCTTCCTCTTATCACTCATACAGCGAAAAACAGAGCGAAATAAATCAAAACAAAGAAAATGATGTTGTAATCGACAATTCAGAAAACAACAGCGAAGATGTGCTTACATTCGAGAAAGATAACGCAGGAAACGGACTATACAGTAAAATATTTAAAGCAATGAATCAACATGAGCGTTCAACATTTCTCTCTGTTGTATCTAAAATAGATATAACAGAGGTTATCAGCCTGTATAATATGGGCGACAGAATAGGCATAAAGGAACATCTTCAGTCAAGGTTGTCTGAGGAACAATATAAAGAGGCTATTGATATTTTCTACAAATATGCACCCCTTTTATATAAGTAACAAAAAGCAGTTTGGTTATAAACCAAACTGCTTTTTGTTACTCTTCGAAAACTTCGCCATTTCTTTTTCTTACATCATCATGCAACACTCTATATATTGTTGCAACAATCGGTACTCCTATGAGCATACCGCCAATTCCCAATATGCCGCCACCGACTGTTATTGCAGCAAGTACCCATATGCCCGGCAAACCTATTGAAGAACCAACTACTTTGGGATAAATTAAATTCCCTTCTATTTGCTGAAGCACTATGAGGAATATTAAAAATAACAATGCCTGAACGGGTGAAATAGTAAATATCATAATCGCACCCACAATCGCACCTATATACGCACCCGCTATAGGAATAAGGGCTGTAAAGCCAACAAGGGTGCCTATCATTGTTGCATACGGAAATCGGAATATTGTCATTCCCATAATACACAGAGCACCTAAAATAACTGCCTCGGTACACTGACCAACAATAAACTTATTAAATGAATTATTAAGTGTTTGGGTAAAGTATTTTATTCTTTTATAATATTTTTCTTTTACATACGTAAAAAGCAGCTTGTCTGCCTGTCCCTTAAGTTTTTCCTTTTGCGATAGTAAATAAACAGAAAACACCAAACCCACCACAACTGTAAGTGTAGTTGAAAATACAGATGAAACCACCGTAGTTATTGATGTCATAGCTCCGCCAATACCGCCGACAAATTTATCAAAAAATTGTTGCAGATATTTTTCGTAGTTGAAATTACCGCTCAAAATTGCTTTTGTACTTCCCGAAATAACAGTATCTATATGAAATTTCTCATTTAAGAATACATAAACACTGTTTATAGCCTTAGGCATGGCTTCTATCAGGGTTTTTAGACACGAAACAAGCTCAGGAATAATCATAACAGATATTATAACAATTATAGCTCCAACACTAAAAAATGCAAATATAAGGCATAGTATTCTACGTAATTTCTTTACTGATTCCTTTTGACATTTAGGAAAAAAATGTTTTTCGTAAAACGTCATCAAAATGTTGATTACATATGCTGATATAAGACCAAATATAAGTGGCGAGGACGCACGCAGTGCAACAAGAACAAAACCAAAAAGAGCGTCCCAATACCGTATTGCAAGATATAACAAAAATGCCAACACTCCAATACTTACATATTTGTTAGTTTTTATCTTATTCATATATTTCACCTCTTTTTTCTATAAATAAAGCGGAGACTTAATCTCCACTTTTTTTATTTGTTCTTAAACTCATTCTGAATTTTTTACTGTTTATTTTAATGTTTATATCGGGATTTATTCTCTGTATAAGTTGCAAAATTCTTGAAACATCTCTTTGTGAGAATTTCTCAATAGGCATAAAATATGATGAACCATCTTCTGTTATTACAAAGAATATATCCATACTGTCTATATATTTCTTTTGATAAAAATCCTTGCTTTTTTCAAATGGCTTTAGTTTTTGCGCAAATTCCTCGCACTCCTCTGCATAACGCTTTATAAAATTTTTTGTACCTATAGTAACTGTGTTAAGCTCCTCTATAGGAATTTTTATAAGCTTTGTTTTTGCAGGAATAAATTCTCTTATAATTTTTATTTTATTATCAACATCATATGGCAAAAAATCATTTGTCCATGTATTCATATAGATATTTTGCTTATCTGTTGCAAGATAAGTAGAAAAGACAGTGTTTCGTCTTATCAGAACATATGAAAGTGATAAAATAAATGCAATAATCCATGCAAGACCAAAATGAATTCTGTCATTAACAAAGCTGTATATAAGCATTACCACACTTACAAGTGCAACAAACGACATAAATAATAAAATTACTGTATTTAAACGTCTGTAGCCTTTATCTGTGCAAGCAATCGCAGTATAAGCCATTTGTTTTTCCTCCTTAATAAACCCTTCTTGCCTCATAGTAATGAGTATCGTAATATTCCTCCGAAAGCCCGGTTATTTTTACAACATCACCTTTATTTGGTGCATGCAAGAACTTATCCTCACCAACGTATATTCCGACATGACCTATGTACCCATTATCATTTTTAAAGAATATTAAATCTCCGGGTTGCAGGTTGCCTCTTTCCACTTTAACTCCGTTTGTTACCTGCTCATGTGTTACTCTGTCTATATTTATTCCCAGACTCTTACATACATACTGAACAAGTCCGCTACAGTCAAAGCCCTCGGGTGTTGCTCCGCCCCATACATATGGGACACCTATATACTTCATTGCCTCATTTACAATAGCATTACCCGTAACATTTAAGTAGTTTACCTCAACAGGTTCACCTGTGATATATTCAAGCCGTCTTTGATACTTGGCTAATTGTCTGTATGCTTTTGTAGATTTTACCTGTTTTTGAATTATCTTCTTTTTGTTAACTTTTTTACCATTTTGCTCGACCTCTACAATTTCCTCATCATAGAAGTATAAAACCCCAAGCTCTTCATCTTCATATACAAAATAATACTTGTCGTCTTTTTCAAGTATATATTCGTTTATTACAGGCTCAGGCATTACAATCTCCACAGTTATTGTATCCTGGGCTTTTTCTATTGTTGTACCCTTTTTTAGAGCAGTTACGTAAACATAGTATGTATCGGGGTCAAGTCCCTGTATAAGTGCTTCATATTCATCTTCGAATATTTTGCTTATAATCAAATCACCGTTTGAATTATACACATCTACGTAAAAATCGTGATATTGCTCGCTCGTCCATTTAAGGGGTATGTAATCATTTTCTGTTTTTGTGCCATCAGTGGAAATTTCTACCCCGTTTTGTGTTGCATCACCGTAGCTTACTAAAATATCCTCTGCACTTTTCTTTTCACCTTCATCATTGACTGCACTAAGTGTGATATTGTAGTCAACACCGTTTTGAAGTATATCGGCACTTATATTTACCTTGTTATTATCTGCTTTTATGTAGCTATTTACAAGATAATTTTCGTTTTCGCAATCATATACCTCCAACAGATATTCGTTAGCTGCACGTGTTTCTATATCAAGAACAATGTCCTCACCGCAATCAACACTCATCTCAGTTTCATTTTTTATTACGGGTACAGAAATCGCATCATCTGCTATGAGCGGTGCAGTTAAAAACCCGCCATTTTCGGCACTGACTGTAGGTATAATGCCAAATACATTTTCTGTTTTGTCAAATTCGTCTGTTCCCTCGTCAGATTGATTAACAATATCTTTTACATTAACACTTTCATCAACAACAAACGAAGCATATAAAACGTCTTCATCACCAAGCATAGCATCTATGCCGATTGCAGTTTCTCTTTTTGTTTCTCCAGTAAGAACAGTACTTTGCATTTTAAGAAGCTTACCGTACACAGAATAAATATCTGCACCGTGCAGACTGTCCTCGGTTATCTCATTTGCATCTATTGCCTCGAGATTATTCATCCACGCTGCGTTTGACAAATCAACATCAAGCACGTATGTATCCAAATCATTTTGTGCTCTGTATGAGTTTATCATATCTAAAAGCTCTTTTACTCTGTTTTGTTCTACTTCTTTATCAACCTCGTGTCCGTTTTCTCTTGAAGTATATAATATACTGTCTGCCTTATTTTCGTTATTGTATATTATTCTAATATTTTGTGATAATAATACATCCTGAACTTGTTCTATACTATCACCCTTAAAAACTTCTCCGTTACAGTCAAAGCTTTTGGCGTTGGTATACAGACCACAAATTCTGCCGCCCTCTACGCCTACCATACACAAATCATTACCTAAATTATACACATACCAGACAAAACCGTAGTCGCTTTTATCTATACGACCCGGCTCTCCCCACTCACTTGTAACGGTATCAATATTAGCACCTATTGTAACAATAGTATCATTAACAGTAACGGTAACATTCTGAACAAAATAGTCGTATATTAAATCAACAAGTATTCTGCAGCTGTCCCATGTAATTACCTTGTTTGGCTCAGTATTTACATTTGAGGCAATTATGCCCTGCTTTAACATAAAAGCATATGCAAGTCTGTTTTCTTCATCAATGTATGCATTATCGCAACATTCATTTAAAATATCTGTTGCCTCTTCTTCCGATATGATATATGAACTATCATAGTTAATTACTGTTTTATACATAAGACTCATAACGTCTTGCTTACGTACTTCGCTTATGGATGCAACCTCTTCGACTTCGTCAAGATTAGCATATCCCAAAACAACTGATTTTAATAAATGTTCATCCATTTCGTACTCTATGAGTTGCTCAGGAATTTGTACTTCCCCGTCATAAAGCTTTTCATACAAAGCAACCGCCTGGTCAAACATATCATTGCCCGACACAGCCACGTCATCTGCTAAAACATTATTCATTTGTGATGCACTTGCAGCCAAAATCGCAATAACAAGTATTGCTCTTAATTTTGAGCTTCTGTTTTTATTATGCAACACGAACCAATCCTCTCTTTATTGTTAGAAATAATTTTTACACATATACATAGTACATTTTATCACACTTTTTCGATATTGTCTATAGAATACATACATTTTTAATATTTTTTTTACATTTCAACTATCGCTTCTACCTCAAGCAATACATCCTTAGGCAGTCTTGCAACTTCAACACAAGAACGTGCAGGATATGGTTTTGTAAAGAACTGTGCATAAATTGAGTTTATTGCGGCAAAGTCCTCCATATTCTTTATGAACACAGTTGTTTTTACAACATTATCCATAGATGCACCAGATGCCTCTATAAGATTTTTTATGTTTGTCATTGCCTGTGTTGCCTGTGCCTCTACTCCCTCAGGAATTTCTCCATTTTCCGGATTTACAGGGATTTGTCCCGATGTAAAAAGCATATTTCCCACCTTAATTGCCTGTGAATACGGACCTATTGCCGCAGGTGCTTTTTGTGTACTTACTTCTTTCATAATTTTTTACTTCCTTTCATTTATATAAATTTTAATTAAATGTACTTTCTATTGCTTTTCTCTTATCGTCATCACTCACTGTGATGTAATGCTTCATAACAACGTCGGAGGTACTGTCCCCCATTAACTCCTGAACAGTGCGCAAATCAGTATGCTTAATAAGCTTTGTACAAAATGTATGCCTGAAACGGTAAAAGGTATAACCCTGATTGTCCAGACCTGTTGACCTTAGAAATCTGTTAAATTTTGAGCTTAATGCACTTTCTGAAACAAATCCTTTTTTTGCACGCGTAACAAATATATACGGTGAATTTCTTACATACTTAAACTCATCATTGTTATTTATATACTCTCTCCACTCATTTAATGCAATTACCGCTTCGTTACTCAGACAAATAGTACGTATACTTGCCTTTGTTTTTGTGTTTCCCACAACAGATTCTCTTTTTTTCGCCTTACCGCCAACAACAAAATCATCAGCTTTTATAGTAATTGCATTTGTAATTGTAAGTGTTTTATTTTGGGAATTAAAATTCTTCCACTCCAATGCCCTTAATTCACCGGGGCGCATACCTGTATGGAGCAACAACACAAGAATAGGCTTTACTTCAGGATAAATTTGCACCGCCCTCATGATTTTTTCAAGCTCATCATCACTGTACGCTTTAACCTTTTTTGTTGATTTTGTACTTTTGGGTTTTTTTATATCTTCCATTACAAATTCTTTGATATAACCCTTTTTATGTGCATATTTAAGAGCCATCTTTAATACAACATACGCTTTATCCACAGTCGCCTGACTGTAATTCCGTACTAATTTATTAAAGAATCCTCTTACTTTTATATCATCAAGTTCTTTTAATCTAAAATCCCCCAAACCGCCATCATTAAAATTGCGACAAAAATATTTTGCTATTCCAAAATACCCTTCGAGCGTTCTATCACCCGCATTCGTTGTCCTCAAATTTAAAAAGAAAGGAACATAATCTCTTAAAAATGTATCCGGATTTATGTACGAAACATCAATACTGCTTTCCCTTACTTTCGGGGATGTGATTTTCTGTTGCGTGTTTGCAGCATTATTTAGGAATTCACCCAAAAAATTTTCTGTTACAACCTGTTTTGTTCCGACATTGATACACTTTAAAGTCCCCTCATTGATGGCATCAACCACATCGCCAAAACCAACCTTGAGCATTTTTGCCACTTCAACAAGTGTATAAACTGTGTTAACCATTTGTATACCATTCCCTTTCGTTAGTTACCTCATTGTTACAGAGGATTACTATAAATAACAAAATAAAATGATATAAGAAATTTGTATCCACAAAAACAGAGTGTGAGGTACATATTATTTATATTATATAATCCATACTATATTTGACAATAAAATACCCACTATCAATATTGACAACAACATTCCGTATAAAACCTGATTTGGTGTTTTTGTGTTCCAGATTGACCTTAGGGCTTCATATGTAAGCACAAACGAGGTTATTATTCCGCATAGTATGATTATAGAAAATACCCAAACCGAGAACATTCCAAACACTATTGCAAGTATACATGAAATCGACACTGCCAATGGACATAACACCAATTTTGAAGCAAACTCCCAAAAATGCATATGGCACTTAAAAATACCTCTGCTTATAATATACAAGCATGCAGAGCATAGCAGAAATAACAAAATACCTGCAATCGCACCAAAAATAACAATAATTGTAGCGCCAAAAATACTGCTTATTCCGCTAACAACCATATTAACATTGAGTGAGCCCGTCCTTATTAGTGCCGCTCCGCTTATTATTTTTACCAAAAGTGTATACAATCCCAAACCTGTAAATATACCCGAAATTCCTGATATAAGAATTACAAGAAAAACACTCATTTCTCCCGGATTATATATAGTGGTTACAGGTGATTTTATAAATGAAATTACATCAAAAATAAAGTTTCTTCTTAGTGGTTTTTTAACTGTATTACCTTTTGAGCGTGCGGCTTTTTTTCTTTGCAGATAGGTATGCCATGCACGTTTTAGCGGATTTTCTCTTTTTGTATATCCCGTATGATATGTATTGTTTTTTGTGCTGTACGAATATGTACTGTCTGAATTATTTTCATTTGTATTATTGTTTGTGCCTGAGGAATTTGACATACGCTTTGCAACAGATGTCGGGCACGTGCATTGTTCGTCCTTTTCAAGCTCCTTACCGCAATATATACAACTACGCATTATCATCTACCTTTCTTGTGCTTAAGTTCGACTTATACTTTTTATATAATCCGATATTATTTCCCCAAATTCTTTACTATATGAATACGCACAGCGTTAACATTATATATGTATTTTAACTAGTACGTTTTTAATATCCGACTGTATATTTTCGCATGCCATTCCGGGTCTGTGGATATCGTGAGGATAGAAGATACAAAAATCTCCGTCCTGTGCTTCACAATAAGACGCAAGATTGCTATTCTCATAAAAAGTAACATCTTTTTCGGGATTATATGGTGTATTAGCAGTGGCTTTTGAAATATCAACAGTACCCATCATTTCATGTCCCTTTACAATGTACTGAATATCTATATAATTTTTGTGTCCCTCAAATTTACAGTTTTCAGCAAGCTTTGATTGGTAACTTTGTACCATCGCGTAAATATCTTTACCGTCAATTTCATATTTTCCAACTTCTGTATTTTCCTGTACTACTTTTTTTATAAAATCAAAAGCCTTTTCAAATTTCGGATTTACTCCATAGTACATTTTAGCGTTTTTAATGTTATCAAAAATCATTATTATTTCTCCTTTATGTTTATAAATCTTTATATTGTAAGAGTTTTTATACTACTTACTCATTCTGTATCACTCAGGCTTTGTATATAATTATGCATTGTTTGCGCAACTATTTTACTATGCGCCACTGCCTCAACAACCGTTCTTGAACCATTTACTACATCACCTGATCCAAACACACCCGGCCTGCTTGTATAACCAAGCTCATCAGCAACAAGTAAACCTTTCTCATTTATCTCAAGTCCCTTAGTTGTGTTTACAATCACATTCCTTGGTCCCTGACTTATTGAAACTATCACAGAATCAGCCTTAAAAAACTCCTCTGTCCCCTCTATTTCCTCGAGTGTTCCGTCCTCATATTCTTTAACTTTCGAGAATACAACTCCATTATCCAAAATTTCTACAGGCTTGTAATTATAACGGAATTTTACACCTTCAAGCTGTGCATAGCTAAACTCATAATCGCTCGCTGCAACCTCTTTTGTTATCGAAAAACACGTTGCCTTTCTGCTGCCTTTTCTAAGGACTGTTCTTGCAACATCCATAGCCGCATTACCTGCGCCGATTATTATTACTTCCTCACCAAGCTTATAAACATCAGGGTTATTTAAATAGTTAATTGCAAAGTGCACATTTCCGAATGTTTCGCCTTTTATGTGAAGTGAATTAGGTTTCCATACACCTGTGCCAATAAATATTGCCTTGTAACCGTCCCTGAACAAATCATCAAGACCAATAGCATCACCAATACGTGTATTTGGGCGTATTTTTATGCCTTTAAGCTCTATATGGCGATATTGCAAATCATCAAGTACACTTTTTGGAAGTCGAAACTCAGGTATGCCATAACGCAAAACACCGCCAATTTTATCCTTACCCTCAAATATTGTAACCTGATATCCGTAACGTGCAAGAATTATTGCAATGGTGAGTCCCGCCGGACCCGAGCCGATAATTGCAACCTTTTTACCGTTTGAAAGTTCAGGTCCTTTAACCATTTTAGACGCATATGCATCTGATATGTAATTTTCTATAGCCGAAAAGTGAACAGGCATTCCCTTTTTGCCAAGCACACAATGACCCTCGCACTGATTTTCGTGGTTACAGATAAGACTGCAGATTGTAGTAAGCGGATTATTCTCAAACAAAATTGCACCCGCTTCATCAAGCTTGTTTTCCTTAAGAAGCTTGATGACTGTTGGTATAGGTGTCATTATGGGACAACCCTTTTGACAGCTTGGGTTTTTACATTCAAGACATCTGTTAGCCTCATCAAGAATATGAAGTGCCATGTATTTTGCCTCCCTTCGGGATGTTTTATTTATGATTTTAATTACTATTTAATCTTTTGCTGAGCTCTTGCATAAAATCTCTTTTTTCGATTTCGTTTACATCTCTTATGCGTTTAAAAAGTTTAAAGGTTACTCCGTTAATATATGTTTCGTAGTCGTATAATTCCTCATAAGCTCTTGCGATATTTTTCCATTCAAGAAAACTTTGGGTAGCAGTTTCGAGGATTTTCTGGTTATCGGATATTATCTGAGGTGTTGCTGGCACTAACATATAGTTTGCATTACATAGCGGTGAAATATCAGGCACAATACTGTCAAAGCACGGAATTGTAAATGCAATGTAATCACGTCTGTATTGATGTTTATTTAGCGATATTTCCACATTATTTAGTAAATCTGCATTCATCAGATTTGAATATGAAAGTACACCAAGATATTCACCCTTGCCAACTGCGTTATCGAGAACACGCTTTAGTGCAAGTATGTCGTTACTGCTTTGTCGTTTTTCATAACGCATAGAAAACGACGGGAATATACTGTAATATTTTATCTCCTCCACACTTTTAGGTTGAGTTCTCGCTATAAACGGCGACACTGTCTGGAGCAGTGATAATGCTATGAGCAATACAAGTATATTTTCTTTTTTTATATATCTTACACATATTATAAACAGTGCAATAATTGACGGTAAATACAAAAGTATATGCAGTTGACCATGCATGCGCGTTGCAGTAAGCATAATATATGAGATTACAAGTTGTATCCACAAAAACACTGTCTTTTTTTCTTTTTGGTTAAATGATATATACACAGATGACGCTATAAGCACAAGTATAAATATCAGACCAAAATAACGTACAATAAATTTTGTGTTTAATATAAAGTTAAAATCAAAGCTTGCATCACCATAAAGCGACGTTATTCTGCCAGTTAAATATCTGCCGAAAAACACTAAAAGTATAAATACAAACGTACAAAGTGTTAATATACTTTTACGAAATTTCTTTTTAAATATTATACTTTGTGCAAGCATTGCAGTTATAAATGATATTGAGAAAAAAATATATACATTGCTTATTAAGACTACAACTGACAGCAATATACCTATTACTATCCCTCTTATTATTTCTCCCTTTTTATCATCATTAAAATAAAGATTTATGCAGATTATGCATATAAACAATCCGCCAATTTCCGAAAAACCGTGTATCATCATATAAAATACTGCAGGTATTGCAAACAATGTTAAAAACATTGTTACAACTGGTGCTTTGCCAATCTTTTTTGCAAGAAAGTATATCGAAATATACATACTGACCAGATAGCAGTTTGCAAGGCTTAAAATATACACAAGCCTTGAGGGGCCGAATATTTTTATAAACAATGCGCATGGCAGTGCCGACAAAAAGTTAAAGTCAAGGTTAATAATTGAGTTATATACCTCTCCCCACAGATTAGGTCTATACGCGCCCTGAGCAATTTTTATTGCAACATTCCATGACTCTGCAGTTGACCAATAATAAATATCTGTTGAACCAAAAACATATATTATCGACACAAGATTTATAATAAATGCCATAACACACAGAGCAATTATATTCCAACCGTGCTCACTTATATTTATACTTATTTTCTTTTTGGGGGCACGTTTAAAATTATCAAAAATATCCTGATTTTCCATAAAATATTCCTTACTCAAACAACGACAGTATCTCTTCTCTTGAAAGTGATGAGAGTGTATCATTATTTATCTGTATTATATCATTTGCCAATGTACGGTTGGATTCCTGAAGGTGTAGAATTTTTTCTTCTATTGTTCCCTTACAAACAAGCTTAATAACCTGCACCTCTTTTGTCTGGCCTATTCTGTATGCTCTATCAGATGCCTGGTCCATAGTTGCGGGATTCCACCACGGGTCATAGTGAATTACCGTATCGGCACCCGTTAAATTAAGACCTGTACCTCCCGCCTTTAAGGATATTAAAAATACCTCGCGCTCACCGTTATTAAAACGTTCGGACATCTCGAGTCTTTCGTATGAGGGGGTTTTTCCGTCAAGGTAGAAACAACGTATGCCTCTTTTCTCGAACCCGTCGCGGATAATTGTAAGCATAGATGTATATTGAGAGAATATCAAAATTCTGTGTCCGCTCTCGATACAATTTTCGCTCAGTTCCACTAACAAATCAAGCTTTCCGCTTCCGAGTATATAGTTTTCATCAAATATAGCAGGATGACAACATATCTGTCTTAGCCTTGTAAGCAGTGATAGAATTTGTATATTATTTGCATTACCGCCCTCGAACATTGATACTGTTTTATCCTTTGCAAGCGAAAGGTATGCAAGATACATTTCCTTTTGCTCTTTTTGCATATCTGCATACATGGTATATTCAAGCTTTTCGGGTAACTCCTCAAGGACTTCTTTTTTCATTCTTCGCATAATAAAAGGCTTGACTCTGTCGCGAAGCTGTGAAAGTGTAATATAGTCTCCGTTTGTGTTTGCATTACCCATATATTTGTTTCTGAATTCATTTAAACTTCCCAGATACCCAGGCATAACAAAATCAAATATAGACCATAGCTCTAAAACTGAATTCTCTATTGGTGTACCTGTAAGCGCAAATCTGTGCATTGCATTTATACGCTTTACGCTTATAGCATTTTTTGTTCTTGGATTTTTTATATATTGAGCCTCATCTATAAAGCAATACAAAAAATTTATTTTTGAATACTCACTTATATCACGCCTTAGCATAGGATATGAAGTTATTATTATTTCGTATTCATTAACTGTCTTTATAAGTTCGCGTCTTACTTCCTTTGAACCGTCTATTATAAGCGCACTGAGTGTTGGTATAAACTTCATGATTTCGTTATACCAATTATATATAAGTGCACTCGGTGCAACAATAAGTGTTGGGCCTTGAGGATTTTCGCCCTTTACATAGGCAAGCACCTGCAAAGTTTTACCCAGACCCATATCGTCTGCCAAAATACCGCCAAAGCCAAGATGACTTAGTTGTTTTAACCATTTAAGACCCGTTTTCTGATACGACCTTAAGACCTTGGAAAGACCTCTTGGTATTGTTGGTTTTAATAGCTTTATTTTATCTATATACTCAGTAAATGACTCATTTTTTTGTATATATGACAATGAGTCAAAATACATTGCGTGGTATGTGGGCAAGTACTTTTTTCTTACGATAATATCGTCTTGCGAAAAATCGAGTTGAGCAAGAAGATTAAATACATTTGATTTTTCCAAATCATCAAGCGAAACAAATCTTCCGTCAGCAATTCTGTAAAATTTCTCTTTTAGTCTTACTGCCTTTAATATACCCGCAAGTTCTTCATCTGATAAATCAGAATTTAACTCTGTTTCGAGTAAATCGAGCTTTGCGTTATAGCTAACATGCGCACTTATTAAATCAGACTCGTTACTGAATGCATCTTCGAATGCCTTCGAGGTAAAGACCTTAGCTTTCTTTTTAATTTCTTCTAAGGTAACATTCAAAAAATTATATATTTTTTCACTGTCCCTTAGTATAAACATACCATTATCGTAGCAAAATCCCTCAAAATATGCAAGAATTTCAGTTTCCGCACGTGTATCGCGTACAACAATCTGTCCGGAGGTGTATTTTTCATCACTCATTGGTAAGGATTGCGATACGCTGCCATATTTAACAAGTATAACTGCGCTTACAGATAAGGTACGCATATCAAAATACACTTCAAACTTTGGCTTTGTGTCTACTACAAGCTCATCTATTCCCGTTGTTATAACACTTTGCTTGCCTCTCAGATAGGGCAACACGTATGCCGCAAACGAAATTGTATTTTCACCCTCAAATGTTATCTGTGTACGGCTTTCGGTTGCAAGTGCTTTATATATTGGCATAAAGTAACTACGCCATTCCTCCGTTGTATGATAAATTATTCCGTCATAGAGAAAATATTCACCGTTTTTGGTGATTGAATATCCTCTGTCATTTACCAATAGACTTATACCGCCATCAACCGCATTTATATCCACAATTATATCAGGGTTACCCTCCTCAATCCGTACATCAGGGATTGACATTCCATTATACACAAGCGAAAATTCTGTACTTGAAAGCAAAGGAAAAATACGAAGTGCTGTAGATAGACCAAAGCTTGTCTGATATGACGCTTTTGTGTATGTCTCGGATTGTGGATTTTTATTTTCGTATGCCTCCGCAAGAATATCAATTATTTCCTTTTGCGGATATACAAACTCCGTTACAGACGGAATATATTCGGTATATCTGTCAAATCTGAATGGTTTTGAGTTAATGTATTGTTCTAAAAAGTTTTCTAACCCCTGCACCAGTCCCTTACCAGAGCCAAACTCCAACGACATAGAAAAGCTTGCCGCGTCAAGTGTGGGTTGGGTAATATTTAAATGGAATTTTACATGTATAACGTTTTTGGGTTGCATTCCCTTTGCAAACGAGGAGCAAAGTTCCTTTGCAATTTTATCGTTCTCGCTACTGTAGCTTATGCCCTCCTCTATCTCAAGCTGTCTTTGCTTTAAGGTTGCGGCAATATGCTTACATGCACAACCCATGGTTTCATAATACGGACACGTGCAAATACTCTCGCAAATCTCATTGTTATTAAATTTAATCATAACATTGTACAGATTATCGTCATCAACAACTGCACTCAAAAAATTATCCTCGCGTTTACGCAGATGGACTCTGCCCTCGCGAAAATATTCCATACCTCTTTTATATATGGTCTGTGAACATATTTTTTTTATAAGCTCATCGGTTATTCCCATATAATCTGCACTCCTGTTTTACCCTCAAAAAGTAATATTTTACCATTATAGGTTAAACTTCATTGTATCACATTTTATGGGATTTGTCAATAAATTTGACAGATTATTAAAGACAAAAAACAAAGACGAAAAAATCGTCTTTGTTTTTTTATATGTATTATTTTTTAAGATACTTTGCAACTTCCTCTGCAACAAGCTTTGTTATAACTTCAACATCATATTGTGATACAACAGGTCTGTTTATAACGCCAACTTTACCATCACTGCCAAACAACTTCATTTTCTTTAATGTTTCTTGCTTAACTGCCTCAACTGCAGCAGGAATAAGGTCAATAATACCCTTATTCATATCAGAAAATCTCTTGAATTCTGCCTCGATAGCAGCAACATTTATATCTGTAAAGATATTAACCTTGCTTATACCCTCTTGTATAGCCTGCTTAAAGTCATTGTCTGTAAGACCAGAACCACCGTGAAGAACAAGCGGAACATCAACTGTATTTGCGATTGTTCTTATTCTTTCGAAATCAAGTTTTGGCGGAAGCTTATATGCACCGTGGGCATTACCCACTGCAATAGCCAATGCGTCAACACCTGTTTTTTCTACAAAGTCCTTAGCAAGCTTTGGATCTGTAAAATACTTTGACGGGTCGTCAAGATGAGAGTTACCCTCTGCTGAACCTTCGTTATCGCCCACATGACCAAGCTCACCCTCGATTGTTGCACCGTATGAATGTGCAATGTCTGCCATTTCCTTTACTTTACGTACATTATCTTCGTATGAGTCTGTTGAACAGTCATACATAATTGAGCTAAAACCAAGCTCTAATGCTTTTAAACATGTATCGTATGAAAGACCATGGTCTAAATGTACAACAACCGGCACAGACGCTTTTTTAGCCATAGGAATTAAGTAGTATGATACTTCCTCCAACGGGCCATATGGTAAAAGAACCTCTGCTGTACCCATAATAACAGGCGATCTGCTTGCTTCAGCCGCAGCAATAATACCACGTGCAAGCTCAAGGTTTACTGCATTAAATAAACCAACTGCATATTTATCTTTTTTTGCGGGTCTTAAAACCTCATTCATATTAACTAACATAGCTTTATCTCCTAATGTCAAAATAATTTACTTCTATACTTTACATTATACACCAAAACAAAAACAAAGTCAATAGTTTTATATAAAAAAAGTAAACAAAAACAAAGAAAAACAAAAACTTCCCAAACAAAAACAGAGATTGTTTAAAACAATCTCTGTCTATCTTTATTTTGTACCGAAAATTCTGTCGCCTGCATCACCAAGACCCGGCATAATATAGCCATTTTCATTTAGTCCCTCATCAACATTTGCACAATAAACTTCAACATCGGGATGTGCCTTTGTCAAAGCCTCTATGCCCTCAGGAGCTGCAATAAGACAAAGAAACTTAATATTCTTTCCCCCATATGACTTAATCTGCGAGATAGCGTCTACTGCAGAGCCACCTGTTGCAAGCATGGGGTCAACCAAAACAATCAATCTTTCTCCTATGTCCTTGGGAAGCTTACAATAATACTCCTGCGGTTGAAGAGTTTCTTCATCACGATACATTCCGATATGTCCAACCTTTGCTGATGGAACAAGATTTAAAAGACCATTTACCATTCCAAGTCCTGCACGAAGTATTGGTACAACTGCTAATTTCTTTCCCTTTATAACCTTTTGTCTGGTTTTTGTCATGGGAGTTTCTATTTCTAACTCTTCAAGCGGCAAATCTCTTAGTGCCTCATAACACATAAGCATTGTTATTTCCTCAACATTTTCGCGAAACTCCTTATTTGTGGTAGTCTTCTGACGAAGCAGAGTTGTTTTATGTTGAATCAGCGGATGGTCAAAAACTGTTACTTTACTCATTTTATTCTCCTTATTGTTCGTTTGCCTTTGAAACTATTACATTTATAATTATACCCAAAATAAGAGCACAAGCTATTGATGTTATTGTTATTTTACCAAAATTCAAAGTTAGTCCACCAATTCCTGAAATAAGAATAGCCGAAACAACAAACAGATTTTTATTTTGGTTTAAGTCAACTGTCTGTACCATTTTCAGTCCCGACACTGCTATGAATCCATAAAGTGCCATACATACTCCGCCCATAACACATGCAGGAATTGAATTAACAAAAGCAATAAATGGTGATATAAACGAAATAATTATTGCAAGAATTGCAGCAGTTATGATTGTATATACAGAAGCATTTCTTGTAATTGCAACACAACCTACCGATTCACCATATGTTGTATTTGGACATCCGCCAAATAATGCTCCTACAAATGAGCCGATACCATCACCCATAAGTGTTCTGTGAAGTCCAGGTTCTTCTAAAAGGTCTTTTTCTATAATAGAAGAAATGTTTTTATGGTCGGCAATATGCTCTGCAAAGACAACAAATGCAACAGGAATATATGCAGCAGCTATTGTGCTTATATAAGCAGTATTTAATTCTCCAAAGCCCTTGAATGCTGTTAAGAATGTAAATTCAGGAACTGACAGGAATGTTTTTAATGTTACTCCATCTGCAACAAGTTGTGTAAATGGTGTTGCATTTAATACCTTTAATGCATCGATATTTGCACTAAATCCGATTATGGTAAATATTGCAGAAAGTGCATATCCGCCCAGAATACCAAATATAAACGGAATAAGCTTACCCATACGTTTTCCGTATGTTGAGCATACTATCGTAATAATAAGTGTTACAAGACCGCAAAATACAGTAATGAGCGGTGATGTATTAACATCAGGAACACTTCCTTTCATTATATCACCTATAGCATTACCTGCCAACGAAAGACCAATAATTGCAACAGTAGGTCCTATAACGACTGCAGGCATAATTTTGTTAATCCATTTTACACCTACAAACTTAACTACAACCGCAATAATAACATAAACAAGTGCCGCAAAAGCTGCACCCATTATGAGTCCTAAAAAGCCTAACGATACAGAC
>JAZNPJ010000117.1:0-5693 GCA_045589635.1 Clostridia bacterium | reverse complement strand
AGAGGCAGTATATCTGTTTGCACAAGGCAGAAGCCACAGAACAAGAACCGATAAGGAGCTTATCCGCTTTGGTTGTGATTTTGCGCAGATTTCGATGAATTTTCATGATAGCTCACGTGATTATACTGCATGTATGCGCTTTTTAAAGAACGGCAAAAAGAGTGTAAAAGTAAACAATGTACCAATAAAAAAGCTTTCTCAGTTAATGAGTTATCTTAATGTGGTAATGTTCTCGCCCGAGGACTTAAATCTCGTAAAGGGTGCTCCGTCTTGCCGCAGACGTTTTTGCGACAGTGCTATAAGCCAGCTACATTCGAAATATCTTAGCGAGCTTATAGACTATAACAAGGTCCTTGCACAAAAAAACACACTTTTAAAAACACTTAACAAAAGCAGAACAACATCTGATACCACCCTGTCAGTATGGAATGAACAACTTGCCACACACGGTGCACAGATTATGCAATACAGAGTTGATTTTATAAACTCACTGCGCGAATTTGTATGCAAAATACAAAAGGAAATCTCCGGTGAGGAACTTGAAATTTCGTACAAGCCGGGTATAAGACTTAATAATATCACAAAAGAGGATTTTTTTGAACATATAGAAAAACGTCAGGCAAGAGAAATCGAGTTTTCTTCCGCATGCTATGGAGTACAACGCGACGATATTGATTTATTTATAAATGGTACAGATGCAAAAATATATGGCTCACAGGGTCAGCAAAGAACAGTTACACTATCTTTAAAAATTGCTCTTGCAGATTACTTCTACAACAAAAGAGGCGAATACCCCGTACTGCTTCTTGACGATATAATGAGCGAGCTTGATATAAACCGCAGACTCTATCTTGCCGAAAAGATACGCGACAAGCAAGTGCTTATAACAAGCACCGATACTGATATTGCCGAAAATACACCCGATACAAAGCTTTTTAGAGTTGAGTGCGGAAATATAATATATTAAGGCGGAATTTATAATGTATATTCATATAGGAAATGACGCGGTCATAAACACAAAGCATATAGTAGGAATATTTGATGTAGAAAATACAACTGTATCAAAACTTGGCAAAAACTTTTTAGGACAAGCCCAGAGTAATGGCAGTGTAGTATATGCAACAGAGGATTTACCAAAATCATATATTGTAACAAAGGTAAAGAACAATATTACCATATACATTTCATCAATGTCAACTCAGGTATTATCAAAACGTGCAAAAATGTCAACAATGACAACAAACATAGATTAAAAACGTCCATCAGAAAGGAAAGGATAAAATAATGAGCGAGTTTGAAAACAAGATTGAAGAAAAATATGACGAAAATCAAATTCAAGTCTTAGAGGGGCTCGACGCAGTAAGAAAACGTCCCGGTATGTATATCGGCTCAACTGCTTCACCAGGTTTACACCATCTTGTATACGAGATAGTAGATAACTCAATAGACGAGGCTCTTGCAGGCTTCTGTACCGAAATAATAGTTGATATAAATGCTGATAACTCCGTTACAGTAACAGATAACGGACGTGGTATCCCCGTAGGAATTCATCCTCAACAAGGCATACCTACTGTAGAGGTTGTTTTAACTATTCTTCATGCAGGAGGAAAATTCGGTGGCGGCGGATACAAGGTGTCAGGCGGTTTGCACGGCGTTGGTTCTTCTGTTGTTAATGCACTCTCAGAACGTCTTGAGGTTGAGGTTTCGGACGGTGAGCATATCCACTATCAAAGCTATGAGAGAGGTGTTCCCACCTGTAAGCTCAAAGTTATAGGCGATACTGATAAAACAGGTACAAAGATAACCTTTAAGCCTGACGGAGAGATTTTTGAAACTCTTGTTTTTGATTATGATATATTACTTAACCGCTTAAGAGAGCAGGCATTCTTAAATAAGGGCATTAAAATAATCTTTAACGACAAAAGAGATGACGAGCGCGAAAGTGTTACTCTTCATGCTGAGGGCGGTATTAAAGAGTTTGTTAAATATCTAAACCGCAACAAGGACGCAATACACGAAGACATTGTATATTTTGAGGCGCAAAAGAACGATATGATGGTAGAGGTTGCAATGCAGTATACTACATCATATGCCGAAAATCTTTTGAGCTTTGCAAATAATATACGTACAATAGATGGCGGTACTCACGAAACAGGCTTTAAATCAGGTCTTACAAGAGTTATAAACGACTATGCAAGAAAATATGGTCTTTTAAAAGAAAAAGATGCAAACCTCTCGGGTGAAGATACAAGAGAAGGTCTTACATCAGTTATAAGTGTAAAGGTTATGGAGGCTCAGTTTGAGGGTCAGACCAAAACAAAGCTTGGTAACAGTGAGGCAAGAGCACTTGTTGAGGGTGCGCTAAATGATAAGCTTGCAGCATTCTTGGAGGAAAATCCAAAAGTAGCAAGAATAATAATAGAAAAAACACTTGCAGCATCAAGAGCGAGAGAGGCGGCAAAAAAAGCACGTGAGGCCTCAAGACGCGATTCAAACGGTGTAAACTCATCACTATTGGGTAAGCTTGCACGTTGCCAGGACGAGGGTGCAGACTATGCAGAGTTATTTATCGTCGAGGGTGATAGTGCGGGCGGTAGTGCAAAGCAAGGAAGAAACAGAAAGTTCCAGGCAATTCTTCCCCTTTGGGGTAAAATGCTTAATGTTGAAAAGGCAAACAGTGCACAGGTTTTGAACAATCAGAAACTATTACCCGTTATTCAGGCACTTGGCACAGGCATAGGCAGTGAATTTGATATAAACAATCTTCGTTACGGTAAAATCATTATAATGGCGGATGCCGACGTCGACGGAGCACACATACGTACATTGCTGTTAACCTTCTTCTTCAGACATATGCGTCCGCTTGTAGAAAACGGAAATATATATATTGCTCAACCGCCTTTGTTTAAGGTGTTTAAGGGCAAAAACAAAAATCTTGTAGAAAAGTTTGCATATGACGAAAATGAAAGAGATGCACTCATTGCCGAAATGGGCAGCGGTTGTAAAGTACAACGATACAAAGGTCTTGGTGAAATGGACCCCGAGGAGCTTACAGACACAACTATGGACCCAACAAAGCGTACAATACTTCAGGTAACACTAGAAGACGCCGCAATAGCTGACGAAACATTTACAATCCTTATGGGCGACAAGGTTGAGCCTCGTCGTGAATTTATAAAGGCAAATGCTAAAAA
The DNA here is from genome assembly GCA_045589635.1 of Clostridia bacterium. GTDB lineage: Bacteria > Bacillota > Clostridia > UBA1381 > UBA1381 > Ornithomonoglobus_A. The sequence continues at coordinate 2,499 of JAZNPJ010000117.1, read as the reverse complement.
TGTTTCTAATCTCGACTACTAATTGACTAAAATACCCCCGATTTTCATATAATAGAAATCGGGGGTGTTTTTTATGAAGTTATACGATTATTTATTACGAAAGCTCATATTATTTTCGCTTGGCGGTATATGCTATCTTATTATAGAGCTTTTGTGGAGGGGATATAGTCATTGGAGTATGTTTGTGCTTGGTGGCTTGTGCTTTGTTGCAATAGGCGCACTGAACGAGCATTTTACATTCGAAATCCCCCTGATACTACAGATGTTTTTTGGTGCATTTTTAGTTACTTTACTAGAGTTTGTTTTTGGTTGTGTACTGAATTTATGGCTCGGTCTGAATGTTTGGGATTATAGCAATCTGCCATATAACATTTTAGGGCAGATTTGCCTCCCCTATTCGCTTTTGTGGATTATAATGAGCCTTGTTTGTATTGTTGCCGACGATTATTTTAGGTATTATTTATTTGACGAAGAAAAACCACAATACAGAATTGTGTGAAAGTATATTAGGGTTATTTAACGGAACCGTCGGGGACGCCGGTCCCTACAAATTCGCTGATTGCACAATTTGTGAGCACATTTAAAAGATTTTGTAACAAAGAATATGGCAAAAATATATGGCAGGCACGCTCCAACGACCACATCATTCGCGGAGAAAAGGATTATCAGAAGATTTGGGAATATATAGATACAAACGTTATCAGATGGGAAGAAGATTATTTCTACCAAAACGAAAGGTCGTAGCCAATAGCTACGACCTTTTTATTCTTCACAAAAATCCAGTTCAGGATTTTCTAATGTTATATTACCTATTTTTGCACCTCTTAACTCATCAAGCACCATATTTGCGGCTCTTTCCATATCAAGCTCGCCGCCTGAGATAACAAATCCGCGCTTTCTCGCGATTTTTTCTAAAATCTCAAAGCCTTCGAGATTTTCTACTGTATCAAGCTTGTATCTTGTACACAACAAATCGGAGTATCTTTTGCCAAGCAGTGCACACAAATCATATGCTAAAAGCTCGGTATTCATTATTTCGTCTTTTATTGCGCCCGTATATGCTAATCTCTTTGCAACATTCTGGTCATCAAACTTTGGCGATAATATACCGGGAGTATCTAAAAGCTCTACGTTACCTTTTAGTCTTATCCACTGCTTACCGCGCGTTACACCGGGCTTATCCCCCGTCTTTGTGCTTGCTTTACCTACAAGGCGGTTTATAAGGCTCGATTTACCCACGTTAGGGATACCAACCATCATTATTTTTAATGTTCTTGTTCTGCCCTTTTCCTTATCCTTGTCAATCTTATCCTGAATAAGCGCTTGTGCCTCGTTTATAACTTTGTTAATGCCTGCACCTGTTGTACAGCTTATAGGAATAACCCTTAGCCCCTCTTTTTTATACCATTCAATCCATTTGTCGGTAAGTGCCTTATCGGCAAGGTCAGACTTATTCATAACAAGTAGTCTGGGTTTATTTTTTATAATATCATCAAAATGCGGATTTCTGCCCGAATATGGAATACGCGCGTCTAAAATCTCGACAACAACGTCTATCATTTTAAGATTTTCCGCAATCAGACGACGTGTTTTTGCCATATGACCGGGATACCATTGTAAATTCTGCATAAAATTCTCCATTTGTGTTTGCGGTTTGTCTTGAGTACATCGCAAACATCTGTCATCTGCGGGCAATTTGCGAATCGCCCCTACAAATAATTATTTTGTTATGCCGATTTCGCTAAGCGGCCAGATTCTTACTTGGGATTTCCCCAAAAGTGCCTTAAACGGTACAAGACCCAATTCATGGGAACGACTGTCCTTACTTCTTGGACGGTTATCTCCCATTACAAACACTGTGCCCTCCTCAACTGTAAGAGGGAATTGCATAACGGAGTCTATTGGTGAGGTTATACCCTTATAGTATTCCTCCTCAAACAATTCCCCGTCTATGTAGACCTTACCGTCTTTTATATCCACAGTCTGACCCGGCATTGCAATAACTCTTTTTACATAAAACCGTTTTTTAAGATTTTGCGGAAGCTTTACTGTGATTTTATCAAAAATACCAAGCTCTTCCTTACCCTCTGACTTTGCAACTGTATCATAATAGCTTTGTCTGTCTTTATACGTACTGTCCAGGATAACAATATCACCCGTCTTAGGCTTGTAATTTAGTCTTGATACTATAAGTCTGTCGCCATCAACAAGTGTTGGATACATACTTGACCCGTCTACCTTTACAATATCAAACAAAAATGTTTTTATAAGAAATGCTATGGCTATTGCTATAGCTATTGTATATACCCATTCCCAAAGTTCCTTTAACCAATTTATCTTCTTTTTTTCCATTATACGCTCTTTTTCCTTTCCAAAACATTTATTTCACTATTACTATAATATACCATTTTACTCAAAAAATCAATAATTTTATGTTAATTTTTAAAATAAATTTAAAAGGGGACAAAAACTTGTCCCCTTTGTGAAAATAAGGTTATA
>JAZNPJ010000116.1:0-1988 GCA_045589635.1 Clostridia bacterium | reverse complement strand
CTCATGTGCCGCATGCTGGTCTATTAAGAGCATTTTATCGTCTTTTTCGATTATGATATATGAGTTAAAAAGCTGACCTATAACTACAAAATATTCATCAAATTCAACCGTAGCATTTTCCTCATCTTCGGTTGAAATTGTTTCTTGTGTTTCGTTACTATTTTTAATTTCGGTTTGTAAAAACTCTTCTTTTTTATCTGCCAAAGCTTGTGGTGCAGTTATGTCCTCATCTGCGGTGTCGCACACTGTAAGCTCGGGTACAACCTTAGCTATTGCACTTAGAATCTGTTCCTTTTCGGGTGATATAAAATGATGTGTCTGCTTTGGCAGTTCATTTTTTTTCTCTTCCTCTATTGCCTTTTCTAAAATCTGACGCGGATAGGGAGAGGGCGTATCTGCCTTTTTCAAAAATGGATTTTCTCTTGGATTATGAGCAGGTGTTGCTGGTGCTCTCATCATATCCAGAGGAATACCTAAAAATTCTTCTGCTTTTTCCTTGTGTTCTATTTCGGGAACATTGGGAAGTGCGTAAAGTGCATTTTTAACTGCATAGTAAATTGCACGGTATATTGCCTTTTCGTCTGAGAATTTTACTTCTAACTTTGTTGGGTGTACATTTATATCAATAAGCTCAGGATTTATCTCCACATTTAAAACTGCCATTGGGAATTTTCCCACCATTATCTGGTTTTTGTACGCCTCCTCAAGTGCTCGTATCATAAGTGCACTTTTTACATAACGTTTGTTAACAAAAAAGCTTTGATAGTTTCTGTTGGGTCTTGCAATGTTACCTTTGCCGACAATTCCCGAGACAGTTATGCCACCGTCTTCGTATAATACATCAAGCGAGCCTTTTGCGTAATCCCTGCCATAAACTGTGTATATGGCATTTGTAAGCTTGTTATCTCCCGCACTGAAAAGCTGCTCTTTTCCGTTTATGATAAGCTTAAACGAAATTTCGGGATGTGCAAAGATACACTTTGTAACAATATCGGTTATATATTGTGCCTCTGTTGTATCCTTTTTTAAGAACTTTGCCCTTGCGGGTGTGTTAAAAAACAGATTTTCAACAACCATAGTTGTTCCGTTGGGAAGACCTGCCTCCTGTGAGGTCAGAATCTCGCCGCCCTCGCACGTTACACAAATACCCTCGCCATCTGCTTGTTTTGTATACAGACTTACCTTTGCAACTGCACCTATACTTGATAGTGCCTCACCCCTGAAGCCTAAGGTATAGATTGCATCTAAATCAGCGCTTGTTTTTATTTTGCTTGTTGCATGCCTCAAAAAGCAAAGCCTGGCGTCGTCAGCACTCATTCCTTTGCCATTATCGCTTACACGTATATATTGTGAACCGCCTTTTTTGATTTCTATGGTTATAGAGGTGGCATTCGCGTCTATAGAATTTTCAACTAATTCCTTTACAACACTTGCGGGTCTTTCAACTACTTCGCCTGCGGCTATTTTGTTGGAAACGTCTTTTGGTAATACATTTATTATTCCCATTATTTACCACTTGTATCCTTCCGTATTTACATATTCTTTGCTTTGTTTGTAAGCTCGTATAGCTTATTTAGAGCTTCTATTGGAGTATAGGTTGTTACATCAAGAGTTTTTAACTCATCTGCAATTTCGTTTGCAATATTCATACCAAAATCAAGTTGGTCGTCTGACTCTTGTGTATAATTTATTTTCTTCTCCGCTTTGGGATTTTCTTCTAATATGTTCTTTAAAATCTTCTTTGCATTTGATATAACCTCGTTTGGAATACCCGCAAGTGCAGCAACCTCAATACCGTAGCTTTCGTCCGCGCCGCCTCTTACAATTTTTCGCAGGAAAGTTATATCATCACCGCGTTTTTTTACTGCAACACGGTAGTTTTTAACGCCCTCTAAGGTTTCTTCGAGTTCAGTAAGCTCGTGATAGTGAGTTGCAAAGAGAGTTTTTGCACCTATCTTCTTTTTGTTGTGTATATACTCTGCAACAGC
>JAZNPJ010000115.1:0-9210 GCA_045589635.1 Clostridia bacterium | reverse complement strand
GGTAGAGGTATTTATATAAAACCATCTTTTTTGTTATACGCTCTATTGCTTGTGAATACAGGTCAAGCTGCAGACCGTATAAATCGAGCATATCCTCTTTTGTTTTATTTTTCATATTATCTGTTTTAAAATCAAGCAGTACAATATTACCATCTTTGTTTTCGAAGAAGCAGTCAATAACACCCTGAAGTATCATTTTTTCGCCTTTTTGTATATCTCTGTCGGGTTTATAATATGAGGCGTCAATATTTATCTGAAAATCTCTTTCACGATATACATAGTCGGCACAAAGCATTTCATGACCAAGCTTACTTTTAAAGAAGTTAAAGATGTTTTTAGCCATGTTAGAGTCTTTTTCGTAAACCTCACAATTTATTTTACCCTCACTACATAGTCTTTTAAGCTCATTATCGACAGTTTTTTCGCTCAAGTCTGACCTTAGCACTTCCAAATCAATAAACGCCATTGCATTATGATATGCAATACCCCTTATTGCACCATCTGCCTCGCTACTCATAAACCGAGGTTTTTTACGTATAGTTATCTGCGATTTACGACGTACATTCTCTGCTTTTTTGAGTTCCGTCGCTGATGTTCTCGAGGGGATATCAGTACTGCTTACATATTTATATTTATAATCTAAAAGTTCCTTAACACTTTCCTTACCCTCGTCGGATAATTGTATTTGTACTTCTTCATCTTCTACTATTTCTTCCTCATAGTCGGTAAAGATTTGGATATCACTACAGCAAAATTCATCAGAATTCAGTGCAACGGGCACAATCCAGTCCTCAAAACACCTTGCATGAATATTATTTGTATCCGAAAGCTTTTTATAACGCCATTTATCTATTATTTCTAATGCTTTTTCTTCGCTTGATGCCTTAAACGCGGCAAAGTTTATAAGCATATATTGTGCTCTTGTCATAGCAACATACAAAAGCCTTACATACTCAGACATCTCCTCGCGGTTTCTTATATAGCCTATTGTATCTGTATATATGTTCTTTTGGTATGTTTGTGTATCAATATCGGCATATGTTATACCAATACCGTAATCACCATGGATTTTAAGTCCGCCGTCTGCAAGAGGGTTTTGCAGCTTTTGTCCAAGTCCACCAAGGAAAACAACGGGAAATTCCAGACCCTTACTTGCATGAATTGTCATCATAGAGACAGTGTCTGTGGAAACTGATTTTGCACTGCTTATTCCCTCACCGCTCTCTCTTAAGCTTTCCATATAATTTACAAAGTTAAACAGTCCTCTTGATCCGCCCTGTTCAAAAGATTGCGCTCTTTGATATAATAACCTAAGATTTTTTTGTGCCTCCTCATTACCTTCAAGTGCACCCATAAAATCGTAAAATCCGCTTTCTTCGTAGATTGTCCAGATAAGCTTTGCAACAGTCATTATACGTGTATATTTTCGCCATTTTCGCAGTTTTTCTACTGCATTTTTGCATTTATCCGAAATGTCTTCTGTACAATTATCACCAACAAATACAAGCATATCAAAAACACTTGCTTTTTCGTGATTGGGACGACATTCTCGATATATACATTTTATATGTGCAAGCTCATTACCCGAAAATGCAAATACAGGCGAAAGCAGTACACTAACAAGAGTTATATCCTGTTTAAAGTTTGAAATAACAGATAAAAGCGATACCATAACCTGAACTTCCCTCTTATCAAAGAAGTCCGAGAGTGTAACCCTCAAAGGTACTCCTGCTTTTTTAAACTCCTCCATGTATACCTCTGCATGAGAACGTATAGCCCTTATAAGTATTGCTATATCACCATAGCCGATTGTTTTTGTTTTTCCGTCAGCAAGACTAATTGTTGTACCCACAAGCTCCTTTGCTTTTTTTGCCATATACTGTGCCTCGGCACGGCTTAATACTTTTTCTTCTTCGCTATAATTACCCTTTATGCATGCAATGGTATTTAGCTCTGTTACAAGCATTTTGTTTTTGTCTTCACTATCATATGTGTTGCATACATATTTTACATCACCGACTTCGTCCGTCATAACACGCGAAAAAAGAGCGTCTACACTTTTTAAAACCTCATTAGAGCTCCTGAAGTTTTTAGAAAGTTTTATAAGTCTTCCGCTTATAACGTTTTCGTTATCTTCGTTAACACAATCAGTATATTCATTAAATTTCTTTTTAAAAATATACGGGTCTCCTCCTCTGAAAAGATAAATACTTTGCTTGAGGTCGCCAACCATAAATATATTTTTGTTTTCTTTTGAAATACTTTTAAAGATAGCGTCCTGCAAGCCATTTGTATCCTGATACTCATCAATAAGGATTTCTGTATATTTTTCGCAATATTTTTGGCAAAGTCCGTTTTCTTTATCATTAAAAAGCTCATAAACCTTATGCTCTATATCCGAAAAAGACCATGCATTTTGCCTTTCTTTTAAGTTATCTAATGCAATATGATACTTTTCTATAATCCATGCAAGTGCATTTGCAGTATCGCTAAGGTCTTCAAGATGTATTGCCTCAGCTAGTTCATCATAAGATTTATAGCTAAATTCATTTATTTGTGTAAGTATATCACTTATTGCATTAGATAAATATTCATACTCACTGTTAATTTTGGGGAACTTTGACATTCCTGAATATTTTTTTGGTTGATCACTAAATTCAATCTCACTGTTTTTGGAGAACAACTCCGATATATCGTTACATTGTATAAGTTCTTTTGCTTTTGAAACAACGTCTATAACAAACACCATCAGTTCGTTATATCTCTCTACCGCTCTTGCAGCTGTATTGGAGTCTGAAACATCAATATCAAATTTTCCACCATCTGTCAGAGAAAAGTCTGTTTTTTGTTCTAATTCATTAAGTATTGTGAGTATATTTTTTTTGTATACAAACGGAAGATACAGTTCATTAAACCATACCTTTGCACCATTATTTATATCATAGTAAGAGCATACATTTTTTATCCATTCTATCGGCTCGGAAAAATTCTGAGAAAATCCGTATACATCGGTTATAAGTCTTAGGAGCTTATCATCACTTCTGTTATCGGCAAAAGATGTAATAAGCTTATCAAGCTTAAACCTTTCGTCTTCATCTTTGCTTGTATAAAGCTTGTCGAACACCTCTTCTATTGCCTTTTCCTTTAAAATTTCCTCCTCAGTTTTATCTATTATGTAAAAATTAGGCGCAATACCCGCAAGGTGAAAATTATTTTTTAATATATTAAGACAAAACGCGTCTATTGTTAAAATATCCGCAGTAGCACACAGATAAGTCTGTTCTTTTAGTCTAATCTTTTGCAAAAAATCATCACAATTATACATATATTCCTGCAAACGTGCTATAATTTTTTCTTTCATAGTAGCTGCGGCTGCATTGGTAAATGTAACAACCAATAAATTTTCTATTGATATCCCATGATTTATTATCATATTACAAATTCGCTCTACCAATACAGACGTCTTTCCGCTTCCCGCATCAGCAGAAACCAAAATATTATATTTGCCAACAGGTGCATAAATAGCACTTTGTTGTTCATCTGTCCAATTTCTGCTCATACTTACCCTTTCTTTTCCTGCTCGTCAACAATACTCTTCCAGATTTCGTCTGTCTTTAAATCCTTACCCTCCTGAGGCCTTTTTCTTATAGCGCCCGAGATTGAGCAAATTTTAGAATAATCACAATAATCGCACGCACCCTCATATGGCATAATTCTTATATCGCCTTTATTTCTTATATTATCGTCAAATTCCAGTATTTTATCCCGAACAAAATCCATAAGCTTTTCGCCCTCGTATTGAGTTCTTACCTTTTCTGTACTCCAACGGTCAAGCTCTCCGTTATTTTTGAATTTTATGGGCAAAATTGTACTGTAGCCTTCTTTTGTACTATCGTCCATATCCACTAAGACTTTTTTATTTTGCATATCCTGACTTTCTTCGAATGTTATTCCGTCAAGCTTTCTTAGCTTTTCTACATCCGAAACACTGCCCTTTAGCTCGCCTCTTAGCTTTGTATAATACATTCCCGTTACAGTATATGGTTCTTTGTCGTCCTCTTCGCATTTTAGCTTTGCTGCAAGTGCATATATAACCATTTGCATATCGATACCATTGTAGATGTTTTTAATGTTAAATTCACTTGAGCCTGTTTTATAGTCTATTACACGTATTGAGTTTTTACCATTATCCTTTAACTCGTCAAGACGGTCTATAAAGCCATTTATAAAAACAGAGTCGCTTATAGGCACAGTTATTTCATTTTCCATACTCTTTATAGTATATTTACCATGTACAAAGCAGTCGGTTATGGTTTTTGTTGCCTTATCTATTACCCTGTTCATTCGTCCTAATATATGCTCTATTTTAGCCTGACGTGTAAGGTTTGCACTCATCATACGTTCGCTTACCTTATTAAAAATCTCGTATAATATAGTTTTTCGGCTTTCCTCATCAAGCTCACGCCATTTTTTTAGCTTATTCTCAGCAGTTGTTGCACCATCCTCTACACATGTACAGAACTTTTCTATTATCTCGTGCGCATATGAGCCTAAATCCGCCTTTGAGATTTCCCATTCCTCACGTTCTATTACACCTAAACCATATTGCATAAAAAAGCTATAGGGACATTTTGCATATGTGTCTATTTTAGACTTACTGTAGTTTATTTTTTCGCCATATAATTTTATTGCATAGCTGCTGTCTATACTGTCCTGAACATTAAAGAACTCGTTTTCGCCGTCAAGAAGCTTCATCTTTGCTAAATAATCATCATTTGAGGCATAGTATTCCTTTACCGCGTCCCAGATTTGAGAACTACTTTTTCTGTTTGACGACTTGTTTATAAGCATTTTATGGAATGTTGCCTGAGGCGAACTGATATAAAACTTTTCTTCGCTGTTTTTATAAGAAAAGTTATCGCTTATTTTTACATCGGGGAACTTTCTTATAATATCATTTACTATTGTTGCCACACCATGCTCTGCACCCGAAAAATCAAACAAAGGCATGCTTATAAACAAGTAATCGCTTACTTGTGCAAAAAGCTCGAATATTGAATAATTCTGACGTTTTGTACGTTCCTTTGTGGTCTCTGCAAACATTTTTCTACCATTTATAGTATTTAACATATCCCTTTCTTTATCCGACAAAAAGCCTTCTTCCTGACAAATATTGGGGTATGTTCCCTCCATTGCACCCATTGCAAAAAGGACTTTAACATCAACAACATTGTTGTTATCTGCCAAGCCTACATATACTCTGTCTATACCCGATGGCACAAGACGTATCTGACAAGTTGAGATACCTTGCTTTACGTACTCGCCAAATTCCTCTAATTCCATCTCTTCATCACCCATAGTAAGAGCTATCTGCTCTATTACCTCGAGCAATAATTCCCATATTCTCTCAAATTGTTGTGCCTCGTCTATTTTATTTTCTTTTTCGAGATTGTATATTTCACTTTCTAAGCCGTCTGCAATGTTTATATCATCAAGCAAATCAAAAAGTGCTTTTGCATAGTCTTTTCCTGTCTTTGATTTTAATACTTTTTTGTTAAAGTCAATTACAGGGCCCATCAGTTCCTTATGCAGACTGTTTATTTTTTCGAGTTTTGCCTTATTTTGCTCTAAAAAGGCACCGTCCTTGCTATCCTCAAAAGCTGCCTCCATAATGGTAAGCTCTTTTGCAAAGCCATCATCCTCGAGCCATCTTCTTTTACCTCTTATGCCGTATTTAACTGCATAATTATCAAGTTCATCAATTTCTTCAAACGAAAATGGTGTGTAATAATATCCGTTTTGGGATTTTTCTTTTTTGAATATATATCCTGATTTTAAATACATAAAAACAGACTCATAATCAAAACCATTTTTGAACATATCAAAAACAGATGTAATTTGTATTGCAACAGGGTGCTTTCCTAAAAGCTCTGTATTATCCGAAAAATACGGTATTTCGTACTCGTTAAATACAGGCTCAATAATAGGAGCATACATATCTTCATTACTGTAGACTATAGCAATATCGCGGTAACGATACCCCTCCTCACGTACAAGCTCAGTTATCTTGCACGCTACTCTTTCAACCTCCATATACGTATCAGCACTTTTAAACATACGTATTTTATCTGTTTTACCCTCATAAATCTCATCGGTATTCCATGTATTTATAAGGTGGTATAATTCCTTATTTTTATCTTTTGTATGCTTTAGATGTTCATCGCATTCAATATGTTCTATTGTGTATTCATCTTCAATTCTTCTGAGTGTTTCTTCATTTATTTCATATAGCTGTTTTTCTCCCTCACGCTCTGAAACTCGCAGAGTTATAACTACACGTTCCGCCTGTGAGTTTATTGCCTTAATAACATTCCATCTTGGTGGTAAAAAGTCATTAAAACACTCTATAAAAACACTCGCACCCTTAAATAAATTCTTATTAGAATTTATTTTTTGTGCCAATAAATCAAGGAAGTTGTTTGTGTCAGTATAATTCATTTTATTGGCAATTTCCTGATACCTGTCATATATATCGGCAATTACAGAAAGCTTTTCCTTTAGTATTTTATCGTCTGTATTTTCGGCTTGCTCTCTTAAATCATCACTTGTTGTGCGATAATTTCCAAGCTCGTTAATAAACGAGGTCATAATATCGGCAAATCCGTCTTTTCCTACTGAGCGCAATAAATTTGTGCTTATATCGGGATTTGTGGCAATATATGCCTTTATTGCACGATATACAAGCATTTGTTTACCTGCCTCTGTCATATAAGTAGTATTCTGGTCATCAACCAACTTATCGGCAAGTTTTCGGAAAGTCATAACCTCAATATTGTTAAGTCCTGTCCCTCCGAATTGGTTTATAAAGCTTTTTTCCGTCTCAAAAGAATACTTGTCATTAACAAGTATTACACATCGGTTTGTCTTATGAAGCTTTTCTATCATATTCATACAAAGGGCAGTCTTTCCTGACGAAATTCCACCCTTTACTACTGTAATTGACATATATAAACCCTTTCTGTTTTATTCAGGATATACCTCTATAACCTCAACACCGCTTAGTGCCTCCTCTATAAGCTTGTCCATATCAAGCTTTTTCTCGGAAAGCTCAATTTTTTCCCTTTTGGGATTAACTGTGGGGTGTTTTGGTGTAAATACTGTGCAACAATCCTCGTAAGGAAGTATCGAAGTATCGTAAGTGCCTATTTCACGCGCACGGTTTATAACCTCTATCTTATCCATACCTATAAGAGGTTGCAGTATCGGCATATCTACCACCGCATTTGTAACATCAAGTGCGCTAAGTGTCTGGCTTGCAACCTGACCTACACTTTCACCTGTAATAAGTGCAAGGGACTTGTTCTTTCTTGCAATTCTTTCGGCTATCTTCATCATAAATCTGCGCATTAAGAGCGTCATATGCTCTTCGGGACAGTTATCTCTTATTTGCAGCTGAATTTCTGTAAATGGTACAATATACAAATTTATTTTTGATGTATATTGCGCTATTATTGAGGCAAGCTCTATAACCTTTTCTTTTGCTCTTTGCGATGTGTATGGATATGAGAAAAAGTTTATTGCATCTATTGTTACACCCCTTTTTGCTATCATATGACCTGCAACGGGGCTGTCTATACCGCCTGATAGCAAAAGTGTAGCCTTTGAGCCTGTACCTATCGGCATACCGCCCTGACCTGCTCTTTTATTTTCTGCACAGTAGACATATGCACCAAAATCTCTTATTTCTACTTTTACAGTTACATCAGGCTCATGTACATCACAACGGATTTTTGAAAATTCTCCGTTTAGGAAACTTCCTATATTCTGGCTGAGTTCTACTGAATTTAGCGGAAAGCTTTTATCCGAGCGTTTTGACTCTACCTTAAATTTTAAAGGCTTATCCAAATCTTTTTTAAGATATTCCTTTGCAACTTCTTTTATTGACTCGATTGTTTTTTCACATACTGCCGCTTTTACTACCGAAACAATACCAAAAACCTTGGTTAGTCTTTCTAATACTAAATCGAGCTTTGTTTCGTCTTCGACATCTATATATATTGTCGCCTGAGCAAGTCTTACCTTTGCATTTGCAACTTTTTTTATTGCATTATTTATATTATTTACCAAAATACTCTCAAAACGAGGTCTATTACCTCCTTTTAGTATGATTTCTCCGTATTTTGCAAGTAAGATTTCTTTCATTTTATATTTTTTCCTTTCCTCGTACAATAGCACAAAACTCAGTCTGCAAGAAAATTATTCAAATTGCCGTTTGTAAAAGCGACGGCATATGTTGATATTCCGATCTTTTGAAAATGGTAAGATTAGCAATTTTATTAAGACTGTCGTTACATGTATCTTCGTATTGTTTCCACTTCTTTTTTTAGTGCATCTATCAATATTATTACTTCTTCTTCATCAAGCTCTCTTATAAAGCTCATTCTTATTGCACTGTCTATAGCCTTTTTATCGCAATCCATTGCCTGCAAAACGTGGCTTGGTTGCGGTTTGTGTGAAGAACAGGCGGAGCCTGTTGAAACATATATATTGTGATTTTCGAGTGCATGCAGTAAAATTTCTGCCTTAACACCCAAAAACGACATATTTAAAACACTTCCGCTATTTTGCTCATTTGAACCATTTATCAGTGTATCCGAAATTGCGGATTGAATTTTATTTGCCAAATCATTTCTGAACTCTTTTAAACTGCTATATGGATTGCAATTTTCACAAGCTTTGCCAAATGCAGCAATGCCTGAGGTGTTTTCTGTACCTGGTCTAATCTCTTTTTGTTGCTCACCACCTACAATAAGTGTTTTTATAAGCTGCGGCTTTGCAATATATAGCGCCCCTGAGCCTTTAAATCCGCCTATTTTATGCGATGATATGCTAACCATATCCGCACCCCACTCTATAGGTAAAACGGGTATTTTTCCAAATGACTGTACACAGTCGCAATGAAAAAATGCGCGCGGTGCTTTTTTTGAAAGTATTTCTTTTACCTTATTTACGGGTTGTATAACACCTGTTTCGTTATTTACATGCATTATGCTTACAAGTGTTGTTTTTTGGTTTATGGCTTTTTCAAGCTCTTCAAGGCTTATTATTCCGTCTTTGTTGGGTTTTAGGTATGTAACCTCAAAGCCCTCTCTTTCGAGCCTTTTAAAACATTCAAGAACTGAGGGATGTTCAATCTGAGTAGTTATAAGT
>JAZNPJ010000114.1:0-12241 GCA_045589635.1 Clostridia bacterium | reverse complement strand
TTGGGAGGGGAGATTTCGTACTTCTCTCCTGTTTTTGATTAAATGATACGGAGAAAAAATATGGAACTTACATCGCCAAAAGTAATAAGAGAAATTCAGAACAAATTTGGTTTTAATTTTAAAAAAGGCTTAGGACAAAACTTCCTCACATCAAAAGATGTTTTAGAGGATATATGCATAGCCGCACAACCTCATGATGGTGTGTTGGAGATTGGTCCTGGTTTTGGTGTTTTAACACAGGAGCTGTCAAAACATTCAAAAAAGGTTGTCAGCATAGAAATTGATGATAGCCTTATTGATGTTTTAGCTTATACGTTATCGGAGTGTGATAATGTAAAAATCGTACATGCAGACGTATTAAAAACAGACTTAAAAAAGCTTATATATGATGAATTTGGTGATACAAAAATAAGTATTGCGGCAAATCTGCCATATTATATAACAACACCAATCATTACAAAGGTATTAGAGGAAAGACTTCCCATAAATAATATGGTAGTCATGGTGCAAAAAGAGGTAGCCCAGCGTCTTTGTGCAAAACCGTCAACTAAGGATTACGGGGCAATTACATTGCTTTGCCAATATTTTTGTGAGCCCGAGATAACTACAATAGTAAAAGCCGGTCTGTTTGTACCACCCCCGAAGGTGGACAGTGCAGTTTTGACACTGCATATGTTAGATGAGCCGCGGGTTAAGCCAAAGGATGAGAAAATGTTCTTTCAAACCATAAAATCAGCATTTTCACAACGAAGAAAAACACTTGCAAACTGCCTTAATGCAACCTTTGGAATATCAAAAGAGGAAATATCCAATATGTTGACAGAGCTTGATATCGACCCAAGAAGACGTGGAGAAACCTTGTCTATTGAGGAATTTAAAAATGTATCGGACAAATTGGGAGATATAATAGCAAAAATTTAACAAAAAATTTATAAAAAATGGTGGTAATTTTTAAATATATATGGTACAATAAGTATAATGAGGTTTTATGTGCAAAACAGAGTTGTTTTTATAGAGATACAATTATTTAATGAGGTGAAAAAATGAGTTTGTTCGATAAAATATTCGGGACATATTCGGATAGAGAATTAAAAAAGGTTAAGCCTATTGCCGATAGAGTAATGACATTTGAAGATGAAATGTCAAAGCTAACAGACGAAGAGTTAAAGGCTAAAACTCCGCAGTTCAAACAAAGACTCCAAAATGGCGAAACGCTTGATGACCTTTTGCCCGAAGCTTTTGCAGTTATGCGAGAGGCAAGCTGGAGAGTTCTGGGTATGAAGCATTTTTATGTTCAGGTTATCGGTGGAGTTATTCTGCACCAGGGAAGAATTGCTGAAATGAAGACAGGTGAAGGTAAAACTCTTGTTTCTACTTTGCCTGCATATCTTAATGCATTAACAGGTAACGGTGTACATATCGTTACCGTTAACGATTATCTTGCAAAGCGTGATAGTGAGTGGATGGGTAAGGTATACAGATTTTTAGGTATGACCTGTGGTCTTATTATTCATGATTTAGATTCCGACCAAAGACGTGAGGCGTATAACTGCGACATCACATATGGTACAAATAACGAGCTTGGCTTTGACTATCTTCGTGATAACATGGTTGTGCATAAAGAAGAAGTGGTACAAAGACCGCACAACTATGCAATAGTCGACGAGGTTGACTCAATCCTTATAGACGAGGCACGTACACCGCTTATTATTTCGGGTCAGGGTTCAGAGGCAAACGATTTGTATAAGGTTGCAGATACATTTGCAAAACGTCTTAAAAAGCTTGTTTTAACCGAGCATGATGACAAACAACTCGATACAGAAGTAGACGCGGACTATATTGTAGACGAAAAGGCAAAAACCGCTACTCTTACAGAGCGAGGTGTTAAAAAGGCGGAAACTGCCTTTGGTGTAGAAAATATTACCGACCCCGAAAATATGAAGCTTATGCACCACATAAATCAGGCACTTCATGCAAATGGTATTATGCACCGCGACCAACAATACGTTGTCAAAGACGGCGAGGTTATGATAGTAGATGAGTTTACGGGTCGTATAATGCCCGGCAGACGTTACAGTGATGGCTTACATCAGGCGATTGAAGCTAAAGAGGGTGTAAAGGTTGAGGCAGAGTCAAGAACACTTGCAACAATCACATTCCAGAACTTCTTCCGTCTGTATAAAAAGCTTTCGGGTATGACGGGTACTGCACTTACCGAAGAAGAGGAATTCCAGCACATCTATAAGCTTGACTGTGTTGCAGTTCCTACAAATAAGCCTGTTGTAAGAAAAGATATGCAGGATAGTGTATATAAAACAGAGCTTGGTAAGTATATGGCTGTAATTAAGCAGATAAAGGAATGTAATAAGACCGGTCAGCCTGTTCTTGTTGGTACTGTAAATGTAGACAAATCCGAGGTTTTAAGCCGTATGCTAAAGCAACAGGGCATAAAACACGAGGTATTAAATGCCAAATATCACGAAAAAGAAGCCGAGATAGTTGCACAGGCAGGTAAAAAAGGTGCTGTTACAATCGCAACAAATATGGCGGGTCGTGGTACAGATATTATGCTTGGCGGTAATGCTGAATATATGGCAAAACACGAGATGGCAAAACAGGGCATTGACGAAGAGCTTATTGTTGAGGCAACAGGCTTTGCAGATACAGATAACGAAGAAATTATAAATGCAAGAAAGCTTTATCAGGAGCTTTACAGTAAATATAAAGAGCAAATTGCTCCCGAACAGGAGGAGGTAAGAAGTCTTGGCGGTCTGTTTATTATCGGTACAGAAAGACACGAATCAAGACGTATAGATAATCAGCTTCGCGGTCGTTCGGGACGTCAGGGCGACCCTGGTACTTCAAAATTCTTCTTATCTCTTGATGACGATTTAATGAGAATTTTCGGCTCGCAAAGAGTTAAAAATATGGTTGATGCAATGGGTCTTAAGGATGATGAGCCTATAGAGGCAAAAATGCTTACAAATGCTATAGAAAATGCTCAGAAGAACTTGGAGAGCAGAAACTTCGACTCGCGTAAACATGTACTTCAATATGACGAGGTAATGAACGAGCAACGTAAGATTATATATAAGCAACGTCAAAGCGTTCTTGACGGAGAAGATATTTCACTAACAATAAAGAGCATGATTGAAAGCTCAATAGACAGTGCAATAGATGATTACATCGGTATTTCTGATATTCCTGATGACTGGAATTTACATGCGCTTAGCGAATTTGCAAATATAAACCTAAGAGCAGAGGGTAAGTTTGTTGTATCTAAAGACGAAATGGAAACAATAACCAGAGAAGATGTAAAAGACAGACTTATGGCTATTGCCTCTGAGCGCTACAATGAGCAAGAACAGATTTTTGGCGAAAATATGCGTGAGCTTGAAAGAGTCATAATGCTAAGAGTTGTTGATACTCTCTGGATGGAGCATCTTGATGAGATGGAGCATGTAAAAAGAGAAATCGGCTTACGTGCATACGGTCAGCACGACCCTGTTGTGGAATATCGCGAAACAGGTACAGAATTGTACGTAGGTATGCTTGAAGCAATAAAACGTGATGTTGTAAAATATGTTCTATCAGCAGTTCCAAGAATTAAAATAGAACGTGAACAGGTTGCAAAACCGCTTGATACAGGCGGAGATGGAACACTTAAGCAAAAAGGTGTAAGAGCAAAGAAAGAACCTGGCAGAAACGAGCCATGTCCTTGCGGAAGCGGTAAGAAGTATAAGCACTGCTGCGGCAAAGCTAAATAAGGGTTGTTGATTTTAGCGCACAGTATTAAACAGATAAAAAGAGGGTAGCCTGTATAAATTTGATATTGCTTGTAGGGACCGACGTCCCCGACGGTCCGCCAAATTCGTAAGAATTTGATGCCCCGGCAATAGAATTTATACAGACTGCCCTCTTTTTCTTGTTATCTTATTTTGCAGTTTTATAAACTGCATCAACAAGTGCCATAATATCTGATTTTGTATTAAAAACACCAACAGACGCACGCACTGCACCTGTGTTTTGTGTCCCCAATGCAACGTGTGCAAGCGGTGCACAATGGTATCCTGCTCTTAGTGCAAAGCCTTTAAGCTCTTGTGCAACCTCGCCGCTGTCATAACCTGATACATTAAAGGCCACATTTCCTATTGCATTGTCATTGCCATATACTTTTACACCTTTGATACTTTTTAACTCATTCCTTAAAAGAGTTGCAAGCTCATTTTCGTGTTCGTATATTTTATCAATACCTGTTTTTGTAACATAGTTTATTCCCTCGCACAATCCTGCAAGGGCGCATATATTTAGTGTTCCACAATGGAACTTGTCGGGCATAATAGAGGGTTGGTCCAGGTTTTCGGATTCACTTCCCGTGCCGCCATATATAACAGGAGTAACCTCGTCGGGGTTTTTTATATATAATCCCCCACATCCCATAGGCCCCATAAGTCCTTTGTGCCCCGAAAATGCTATAAAATCCGCGTCAAGCACGGAGTTGTCTACAGGCAAAATACCGCCTGTTTGCGCGGTATCAATAAGTATTTTTATATTATTTTCCTTTGCAATTTTGCAAATTCCTTTAATATCCTGAATTGTACCGCAAACATTTGAGGCGTGGTTTATAACTATAAGCTTTGTTTTGGGATTTATTATATCTTTAATGTTTTTTGGTAAAACATAACCGGTATTATCTGCTTTTGCAACAGTATATGAGCATACACTGTTTATAGGACGTAAAACACTGTTATGCTCTATTTGTGTTACAATAGCATGGTCGTCTTTTTTTAGTGTCCCCAAAATTGCGGTATTGAGTGCATATGTTGCATTTTGTGTAAAAACAATGTTTTGTGAATTTTCTATATTAAAAAGCCTGGCAACACAATTTTGTGTGTCGACTATTATTTCTGATGATTTTAAACTTTCTCCATATAGCCCGCGCGATGCATTTGCGCCGTGATTTACCATAAAATCGTAAAGCGCGTCGTATACTGCTTTTGGTTTTTGTTTTGTGGTGGAAGCATTATCGAGATATATCATAATAAACTCTTCCCCCGTTTTCTTTTTTTTCTTCATATATATTTTTAATCTTCACACCTGTCTGTGAAGCCAAATCATAAACTACATCAGTCGATTTTATATCGCTTTTTACGCAGTATGAGCAACCTCCTTTTCTGATTTGTGCAGGAGTATGCAAAACCAGAGCGGGAGTTTTACTATAATTCTCGATAGCTTTTGATAACCTTACTGCTGAGGTTATCGAGCCTGTTACTATATACATTTGTTATTCACCTCTTTTTTTGAAAGTTTTATATTATTATAATATGAAAAATTTAAAAACAGGTGATATAAACAATTTAAAATACCGAATAAACAAACTGTTTATGATAAATAATAAATAAAACTAAAAAAGGAGAAAATCAAATATGTTCAGAGGCAAAATAGTAGTAGTAGGTGCAGGCTTTGTCGGCTCAACAACCGCATATACAATAATGTGCGGCGGACTTTTTAACGAAATTGTTATTATAGACATAAACAAGGACAAAGCATATGGAGATGCAATGGATATGGCACACGGTGTATCATTTGTAAAGCCTGTAAATGTATATGCGGGCGACTGGAGCGACTGTGTCGATGCAGATATTGTGGTTATAACTGCGGGAGCGGGTCAGAATAAAGGCGAAACAAGGCTCGATTTATTAAAGAGGAATACTGATATTTTAAAAAGCATTGTAAAAAATGTGCTAAAGTATGCACCGTCGGATGTAATTTTATTGATGGTTACAAATCCCGTTGATATTTTAACATATATTACGTATAAATTATCGGGACTTCCCAAAAATCAGGTTATTGGTTCAGGAACAGTGCTTGATACGTCAAGACTAAAATTTATGCTCTCAGCACACACGGGAGTTGATGCAAGAAATTGCCATACGTATATAATAGGTGAGCATGGCGACAGTGAGGTGGCGGCGTGGAGCGTAACCAATATTGCGGGTATGGATATGGATGAATACGCCAGACATTTTGGCAAGTGTACAACTATGGCGCGCGAGAAAATGTATAACGAAGTAAAAAACAGTGCTTATGATATTATCGAGAAAAAGGGTGCGACGTACTACGCAATAGCTCTTGCAGTTGAAAGAATAGTAGAGTGTATAGCGGGCGAGGAAAACTCTGTTCTTACAGTATCGAGCGTTCTTACGGGAGAGTATGGGATTTTGGATGTTGCACTTAGTGTCCCCACAAAAGTTTCGGGACTTGGTGTTGAGCATATTTTCGAAGTTCCATTCAGCCAAGAGGAGCTTGACGGATTAAAGAGAAGTGCCGACACTTTAAAAGAAAATATTAAAACTCTAAATATATAATTATCTGGAAAAATTTTTACACTATTGTATTTCTGTAAAATACATGGTATAATTAGTGTGTATAAATTTTATTTTATGAAAGAGATATAATATGAAAAAGCTACTAAAGGCTCTTGCCATAACGGGCGGTGCCCTTTGCATTGCAAAGGGGTTTGACAACCGTCTCGAAACAACTGAATATGAGGTTTTTTCGAAAAAACTGCCAAAGGAATTTGACGGTTTTAGAATTGTGCAGATAAGCGACTTTCATTGCGATACATTTGCCGGCATAAGCGAGGAAATAAAACGCCTTAACCCTGATATTATTGTGTCTACAGGCGATTTGGCTGATGATAAAGGCTCATATATGAGTGCAGTCAACCTCTGCCGTACGCTAATTGATATATCACCCGTTTATGCAGTTACAGGTAATCATGATGTATGGAGAAGCGACTACAATGAATTCGAAAAGGCGCTTTCTGATATTGGTGTCAGAACTTTGCATGATGAAAGAATATATATTAAGCGCGATGGGAAAGAAATAGCAATTACAGGTATTGATGACCCGTTTTGTGTTTCAAATGATAACATAACCGAAAATGTTCAAAAATCACTTGCAAAGCTATCACCTACAGAGTTGTTTGATGTGTTGCTTTTTCACAGAGCAAATATGCTTGATGAACTCAAATATTTTGGCTTTGACGTAATACTGGCAGGTCATATGCATGGCGGACAAATACGAATGCCATGGGGCAGCGGTGTTTTTGCACCGCGCTCAAGCTTTGGCACGGGTAAATCGATGTTTTTTCCCAAATACTTTGGCGGAAAATACAAATACAAGCATACAACCATGATAGTAAATCGCGGACTTGGCAATCCGATGATTATACCGAGGTTATTTAATAGGCCCGAAATTACACTGATAATACTTAAATCTGAATAAAAATTTCCATCTCACCATTTTCAAGGCATTGTAGGGGATGGCGTCCCCGATGTTCCGCAAAGGACAAATTTAATGTAATCAGGAGAAAGTAATACTATGAATGAATGTGAGCTTTATGAACCCATAAAAAAGCTTTTTGATGATTTGGGCTACAAGGTCAATGCAGAGGTTAAAGGCTGTGATATTACTGCAACAAAAGAAGACGATCTTATTGTAATCGAAATGAAAAAGAATTTAAGCACACAGCTTTTAACTCAGGCGCTTGAGCGGCAAAAAACAGGTGCAAAGGTTTACGTTGCAATACCTACACCAAAGAATTACTCGACCAAAAAGTATGGCGATACAATTTTTCTTCTAAAAAAGCTTGAGCTTGGTCTTATATTTGTATATTTAAGGGGAAAGCATTCATACGCACAAATAATTTTAGAGCCCCAGGAGTTTTATCCGCCAAGAAAAAATTACGAAAGACTAAAAAAGATAAAGGCAGAAATTGCAGGGCGTACGGTAGATACAAACACAGGCGGTGTGTGTGGCAAAAAAATTGCTACTGCATACACGGAAAAATGCATACATATTGCTTGTCTTCTAGATAAGTACGGACCGCTTAATGCACCTAAGCTAAAGGCTTTGGGTGCCGATGAAAAATGTGCAAATATATTAAGAAGTAACGCCTACGGTTGGTTTAAAAAAGTAGGCAGAGGTATTTTTGAAATAACTACATCGGGCAGACGCTCTTTAATGGAATATCCTGAGCTTGAAAAATATTACACAGATTTAATTGACGATAAATCTTAACTTTTTTTGAATTATGGGTTTTGTGTGTTGACATTCTATAACCATACATTTAAAATTATATTATAAAAATACAAAAGGGTGGTTTTGTTGAGTAAGGTATCTTTAAGATATTTTGATATATATTCTAAAAAAAGAATAACACTTACAGCGCTTGTTTTTGCGGTTGTTGTTTTAGTGTTTTTTCTTTTGATGTCAAAAACCACCGATTTAGGCGACGAAAACAAACTAAAAGAAAATTATGTGGGTGAATATTCGTGGAGGTTTGACCACTACACCGACTTTTTAACAGAGCAGGATACGGGGCAAATCCGCTTTATGTGGGACAATCTTACATATACAATTAAAGACGGTGAAAATATCATAAAGCAAAGAGCCATAATCTATCCCATATCCCTTAAAAATAAAAATGTAAAATACGAAATATCCGACACATCAGTCGGAGAAATAACGGAAGATGGGGACATAAAAGTTAAAGCGCCCGGTATGGCAACAATAAAGGCAACGCTCCAAAATAACGGTTATGAGTGCTATGCAAAGCTTACTGTAAAAAGAGATATAAAGTCTATATTTTTGCCCGAGGCCGATATAAAAATAAACAAAGAGGACACATATAGAAAAATAAAGACAATTATATCCCCCAAAGACGCTACAGATACAGACCTTGTATGGATATCTTCAAACCCTAAGGTGGCAATAGTAGACAATAACGGGACACTAAAGCCTATGGGCAAGGGAATGGCACAGATTACTGTAAAAACAAGGGACGGTAAGGTAAGTGCCACATGTCTTGTAAATGTTGTTAATAAAGTAATAAAACCGCAGACGGTAGAAATATTAAACAAAGACGGTGCAATTTTGGAGGCAGGACAGTCAATTTCTATGATTGCAACAATTATGCCGTCAAATTCAAAGGATAAGACGCTTAAATGGACAAGCTCAAACAAAAATGTAGCAACTGTTTCGCCTATAGGTAAGATTAAGGCGGTTAATGAGGGTACAACAACCATAAAAGTAGAGACCTCAAATGGTATGAGCGATGAGTTTGTGCTTAATGTATCAAAGGGCACGCAAGATAATGCACTTATTTTATACGATAAAAAAACATCTGCAAACGAAATACCAAGAGATATACTGGGCAACTCGTACGTGTGGACATATTTTAGCGATGGTGATGTAAGATATGTAAGCTGTGAGGATACATTCGAAGAAGCACTTAATAAGCAGATGAGTGCATCTGCACCACGAAAAATCTGGACACATCAAACTCCGCTATCTGTTGCAACGCGAGCACAGGTGGGTGAATATATGAACCCACAAAATTACAGGTCGGGAGTATATAAATTCCAGTTCCTTGACCTCTCGCGTCCTAACGGCTTAAGTGCGGGTGAGTTAAATCGTTATCTTGAAGACAAGGGTACGTTAAAAGGAATGGGACAGGCATTTATTGATGTTGCAAACGCATATAATATCAGTGAGATATACCTGGTTGTTCATGCATGTCTTGAAACGGGTTACGGAAAATCCACGCTTGCAAGCGGAGTTAATGTAAACGGTAAAAAAGTATATAATATGTTCGGCATTGGTGCATATGATGAGAGTGCTATCTACTCAGGCTCGCAAAAGGCATACAAAGAGGGTTGGTTCTCGCCTGAGGAGGCTATTCGCGGCGGCGGAAAATGGATAAGCGAAAACTATATAAATAATGCTATATACCGTCAGAACACTCTTTATGATATGCTGTGGAATCCGCAAATGCCGGGTACTCATCAGTATGCTACAGATATAAGCTGGGCAATTAAGCAATCACAAAGAATGGCGGATATGTTTGAGGCTTTCCCCAATGCGATATTTACATATGAAGTGCCCGTGTATGCGGGAGAGGTTGCACCTGTATTGGAATAATTTATTAAGGAGCTGGTACTTTATATGTCAAGAGGCTATGAGCTTAAAAACAAAGAGGTTATAAATGTTAATACTGCCGAGAGGATAGGCTATGTTTCGGACGTCGAATTTGGCGATGAAAGCGGAAGTATAGAAGCCTTAATAGTACCAAGACGAGGCGGAATATGGAGCAGACTTACGGGAACAGAGGTAATTATACCCTGGGAGCTTATAGAGGTTGTAGGCAAAGATGTTATACTTGTAAAAATGTTTGAAACTTTGTGATTTTTTATAAAAATATACTTGCAAATTTCAAGAAAATGTAATATAATTGTTGTATACAGAAATTTATTTTATAAAATTCTTAAGAGCTTTGCTCTTTTGCGCACTGCAAAAATTGACGGTGTCGCGAAAATCCCCTTGCAAGCAAAGATTTTCGCTTCCTGATATAATTAAAGTAATAAGACAAGTCGAGAAATTTACATACAGGAGGATAATTTATGAAATGTCCGTATTGCGGTTTTGGAGAAAGTAAGGTAATAGATTCAAGACCAACAGATGAAACATCAGCGATAAGACGAAGACGTGAATGTTTAAAATGCAACAAAAGATTTACCACATACGAAAAGCTGGAATCACTTTCGCTTGTAGTTATAAAAAAAGACCAGTCGCGTCAGCAGTATAATCGCGAAAAAGTGTTAAAGGGCATAATCACTGCATGTGAAAAAAGACCTATTTCGCTCGCCCAAATGGAAAAAATTACAGATGATATTGAGGGCGAATTGATGCAGTCCATGACTCGTGAAATAGAAAGCGGTATGATAGGCGAAAAGGTTATGGAAAAGTTGAAAAGTCTTGACGAAGTTGCATATGTACGTTTTGCGTCGGTATATAAAAGATTCGACGATATACATACATTTATGAACGAGCTTCAGGGTTTAATCGACAAACAGTAGGATTTTTCTTTTGTCAAAAGAGGTTGTTGCTACAGCCTCTTTCTTTGTAGATATAAAAGGAGAGTGAATTTATGAGCAAAAATACAACTATTGCTGCCATAGCTACCCCTCAGGGTGTAGGTGGAGTTTCGCTTATACGAATCAGCGGTGAAGATGCAATAAAAATTGCAGATAAGGTATTTTTTGGTAAGGACAAGCTTTCGGGAGCACCATCACATACTGTACACTATGGATTTATAAAGAACAGCAATGGCGAAAAAATAGACGAAGTATTAGCAACAGTTTTACTGTCCCCCAAGACATATACAACTGAAGACACAGTGGAGATAACTACCCACGGAGGGGTACGTACAACCCATGCGGTGCTTGATGCAATTATACGTGCGGGTGCGCATATGGCAGAGCCTGGAGAATTTACAAAGCGCGCATTTTTAAACGGTCGTATTGACCTCTCTCAGGCGGAGGCGGTAATTGATATTATAAATGCTCAAAATGACCTGTCGAGAAAAAATGCACTATCACAGCTTGAGGGTGCACTTTCAAAAAAGATACATAATGTAAGAGAAAGACTTTTATATCTTGCAGCACAGATGCAGGTTACCATAGATTATCCCGACGAAGACCTTGAAGATATAACATTTGAAGACATTTTTAGAATAATACATGAGTGTGCACAAGACGTAAAAAAATTGCTTGACAGTGCCGATAACGGTAAAATAATAAAGGGCGGAATACGTACTGCAATAGTTGGCAAACCAAATGCGGGTAAGTCTTCGCTACTTAACGCGTTATCGGGAACAGACAGAGCAATAGTAACCGAAATTGCAGGAACAACAAGAGATGTTATAGAAGAAAGTGTAAATATTGACGGTGTTCCGCTCATACTTATAGACACTGCGGGAATACACAATACTGATGATATTGTAGAGAAGATAGGAGTTGAGCGTTCGCTAAAATCCATAGACGATGCCGACCTTGTTATAGCAGTGCTTGACGCGTCAGAAGAATTAACGGATGATGATATTAACGTATTAAATGCCACATCAGACAAAAACCGTATAATCTTAATAAACAAGACGGATATTTCATCATTTGATTTTTCGGACAAGTTAGAGGGACATAAAAACAGCCCTATTATACAAACAAGTGCAAAGACCTCAAAGGGAATAGACGAGCTTTCAGCGTGCATAAAACAGATGTATGAGCTTGATAAAATCAGTGTAGGTAACGGCGATATAATAACAAATATGCGCCATATAAGTGCACTTAGTGAGGCTTATAGTGCACTTATACGTGCAGAAGATGCATTAAGTATGGGT
>JAZNPJ010000113.1:0-12991 GCA_045589635.1 Clostridia bacterium | reverse complement strand
GGATTATAGTGTATTTAAAGATATTGAATTTTTAAAAATTAACAGTACGGGAATTATCTGGCAAGATATGGCAAATTTTCTGATGCATTGTCCTATTTCTCCCTGTAATGTTAATAATTGCAGAAATATAGATGTAATTTATGATATGATGCTCTGTGGACTGGGTGCTGCAATAACAACAGATTCTGTAATATCATACCATCCGCCCACGGACGATGTTCTCTATTTTATCGTAGATTCACCAAAACAAAGCTGTCAATCTTATATTATATACAAAAAGGATTATGAAATTTCTGAATGTATGAAGTATTTTATTGATGTGTTATGTAAAAATGCAAAAACTTTAAAAAGCAGAGTGGAGTAAAAAAATCCGTACACTTTTGTGTACGGATTTTTTACACCCCCGACCGGAGTCGAACCGATGACTAACCCTTAGGAGGGGCTTGTTATATCCACTTAACTACGGGGGCATAAGATAAAATTTATATTTAAATTTTAAGGGTATACTAAGGGTGTAAACAAGCCCCTCCTAAGATTAGGGGGCTTGTATAATTATGAGCGAAGCGAATAACAAGGTTCGCACAGACGTCAAAATCACTTGTGATTTTGGAAACGTCGAGCGGTTCTTATATCCACTTAACTACGGGGCATAAGATAAAATTTATATTTAATTTTAAGGGTATACAAAGGGTGTAAACAAGCCCCTCCTAAGATGCGGGGCTTGTTTAATTATGTTTTTTATTTTATTCTTTTTGCTACAATAACCATTCTTTCGTTGCTTGTACCATATGAACAGGTTGATAAGGTTATCAGACTATCACCATACAGAGCAGTTTCGGGTATTTCATATAGAGAAAGACCTTTAACTGTTGAAATATATGCATTAAATTCATCGGGAATATCAGTGTCAATAAATTCGTGATACTTAAATTCCTTTGAACTACCAACCTTTGTATTAAATACAGATATAATTGTATATGTCCGATGTTCATATACAGAGTCTAAAATTACTGTTTTGTGTTCTTTATAAAACTCTTCTTTCTTATATTTCAAAAGCGTGTTAAAAATACTTCCGTTACGCATATTATGCCCATACACAATTAAATTTGTACTTGGCTTTGAAATATCACATTGATAATCAAGAATAGGAAGTCCGCCCGATTGCTTTGCTTTGTCAAAATTATGATTAAGATAATATGAGTTGTTATCCTGTTGCATAACGGGATAGCTCAAGTCTGTATCGGGGATATTTATCCAACCCACCATATCTGTGTTTTTGTCGTGTAGTTGTGTATAACATTTTAAACGTCCGTCAGAATCCTTTGTATAATTAAATGCATTTTTACGCTCTGTATTTTGCAGGGAATTATCTTTTATTACAATATCCTCAAGCGTGTCAAGATGTTCTAAAGCCTTGTTTGAATTATACATATACACTCCAAGATAGGCAATGCATACAAATAATACAATAGTAGAAATAAAAATTATAATTCTGCGTGTTCTATATGTTATCGGAATAATAATCAGTCCTCTTTTCTTTTATAAAAAACACCAAATAACATTCCCAAAACGGCAAGTACTGCAAGAGTGCTGATAGCTGTCAAAGGTGCTTCATCGCCGGTTTTTGGATTGGCTTTTGAAGTTGTAGCAGCAGTTTTGGGTGTGCCAAATTGTACTTTTGCGTTTGAATCGCCTGTAACAACAACAGTATCACCGCTATCTAACGAAACTGTTTTTCCTTTGCTTTCATCAGAATTTAAAGAGAATGTAATGTTCTTTGAACCATCCTTTGAGGTTATATTACAAGAACCGCTTCCAAAAAGTACATATATGCCTTTTGCAACCAAATTATTTGCCTTATCAGTTTTGTCGCCAATATTTATTGTTATAACTTTCTGAGGTGGAACGGGTGTTGTCTCGGGAGTTTGTGTAGGAGTGCTCATAGAATTTACTACACCCTCAACATCTGTATTGAGTTCCAAAGTCCATTTTATGTCCGACACGCTGTTTTTTAAATCTGTATATTTTATTGCGTCGTTAGATGACATTCTGATATTAAATAACTGAGAATCTGACTGCACCGACTCGTTAAAAGTTCCCAGTATTATGCTTCTTTCGTTAATTGATGTGCTTCTTGTTGCGTCATCCTCAAAAAGAATGTTACCATCGCGTGATGATATACGAAAATCAATATAATCAATAGCACTGTAGCCTGTATCAGATGCCTTATCATCTGCAATTTCTAATTTAAGAACTGCAATAACAGGCTTGTCGCTGTTACTTTCAATGCTTAGTTGTTGAATAACATCTTTTGAATCTGTAAGGTTTAAAACCTCAGTAATAAGTGAGGTTATATCTTCTGAATATTTATCATCTGTATATGTACCCTCAACTGCATTTGAAGCAGAGGGTGTTGTTGCCTTAAAATCTGCAGCCAATACACATATATTGGTGCATATAATAAAGCTTGCAATCAAAATGGAAGAAATTATTTTTTTCATAAAAATCGCTCCTGTTCGATAAGTGAAATTATAGTTAAAAATGTTGTCTATAAACTAAAATTATATCATAAACAATGTGTTTTGTCAAACATATCGTCAATATTTATTATAAATTTTTTGATTTTTCTATACATGCGGCAACTGCATCCATAACAGCACCACGAAAACCACTGTTTTCTAGTGCTTCAACTGCACTTATGGTTGTACCTCCGGGAGAGCAAACCATATCCTTGAGCTCGCCGGGGTGCATGCCTGTTTCCAGTACCATCTTGGCACTGCCCAAAACCGCCTGTGCGGCAAATTTATAGGCTTGTACACGAGGCATTCCACCCTTTACTGCGGCGTCTGCCATTGCCTCTATAAACATAAATACATATGCAGGCGATGAGCCGCTTATACCAGTAACAGTATCCATAAGATTTTCGGGTATAATCTCTGCTTTTCCTATACTGTTAAAAATATCCAGAACTATCTTATATTCTTCTTCGTATACATTTGCATTAGGTGAAATTCCTGACATTGCCTCTCCAACAAAAGCGGGTGTATTTGGCATAACTCTTATTAGCTTTATTTCCTTGCCAAATGCATTTTCAATTTTACTGATGCTTTGCCCTGCAACAATAGAAACAACTATTGTATTTTCTGTTATACAATCTTTAATTTCATCAATAACATTGTACAATATATTGGGTTTAACGGCAAGCACTAATATGTCAGATTTTGCTGCGGTTATTTTATTGTCCGAATTTGTAATAACACCGTATTTTTGTGATGATTCTTTTAATCCATCAGTATTTATATCACTTATTATGATGTCTGCAGGGGCTGAAATCTTGTTTTTAATAATACCATTTATTATGGCAGACCCCATATTTCCGTTTCCGATAAAACCAATTTTCATTTTGTATCACCTGTCCTTTTGTTACTTATAGTAATTTTAATTTATCTATAATCATCTGTGCATGCTCTTGGGGTGTATTTTCATTTGTTATTGTTATTTTATAATCGCAATCATCATAGAATGGTTTCCGTGCATTAAATTTGTCTAATACCTCATTTATCGATGCATTTTTTAAAAGGGGACGAGTAGACGAGGCATGTGATAATCTCTTCTCGATTACCGAAAAATCTGCTGATAAGTTTACAACAACACCGTTGTTTCTGAGGTATAGCAAATTTCCTTTTCTTAATACCATCCCTCCGCCTGTTGAAATAACTGTATTGTCAAAAACAGAAACATCTTTTGCAACTTCTGTTTCCACGTCTCTGAAGTATTCTTCGCCATATTCGGAAAAAATAGTGTTTATTGTTTTATTCTCTTTTATTTCGATTAACTCATCAGTATCTATAAACGAAAACCCGAGTATATTTGCAAGACATTTGCCAATTTTGGATTTGCCTGTTGCCATAAACCCTGTGAGTATAATATTCACCTGTTAAACACCTCTTTTTTTATGAACTCCGCAAAAGAGTCATCAAGTTTATTGCCGCTAAAAAGCTCATACGCAAATATGCCCTGATAAATTAACATTCCTAAACCATTTAAGGTTTTTGCTCCGCGTTTTTCGCACTCTTGCAAAAATAGTGTTTTATCGGGATTATATATCATATCAATGACTGCAGTATGCGGATTTATAAAATCAAGGTTTTTTATACAGTCTATTGAATCTGTAGGTAATATATTTTCCTGAGGAGCCATTCCTGCAGAGGTTGTGTTTATTACAATATCAAAATCAAAAGTGCTGATAGTTGTTTTAACTTTGTAACCGGTTTTTTTAAATATTGAGTCTGCAAGAGCATCTGCTTTTTTTTGTGTGCGATTTACTACAGTTATAGATTCGGGTCTTTCTTTGATTAACCTTATTATGGTTGGACATGCCACACCGCCTGCACCTATTACTAATATATGTTTACCCTGTACACTTATATCGGCTTTTACAAGAGAGGTATAAAAGCCGTCAGAATCGGTGTTATATCCAATCAGTTTGCCGTTATAATTTACTACCGTATTTACTGAGTCTAAAAGCTTTGCATTATCTGAAATATCGTCAAGATATTTCATAACATTTTTCTTGTGCGGTGCAGTAACATTAAAACCGCATATTCCCATTGCACGTATTCCGTCAAGTGCTTCTTTCAGGTTATTCTCCTCAACCTTAAATGCAGTATAAACATAGTTATTTCCTGTTTTTTGAGATATGTAGTTATGCATTTTAGGCGAAAAACTATGCTCTACAGGATTTCCTATAATTGCAAGTAGTTTTGTTTTTGCATCTATGTTTTTCATATGGTATTTTCAACTCCGTATTACTTTTGTATTTATAATATAATATAAGTTTAAAAATTTGTCAATGTTTGAGGATGATTTGTATTCTAAAAGTAATAAAACATCGATATTTTATTAAAAATTATCGTTCTTTTTCATCTCTGTATACAAACGTTTTAAACAACGCTTTTCTATTCTCGAAACATAGCTTCTGCTTATACCAAGCTCTTTTGCAATTTCTTTTTGTGTCTTTTTTTGCGTGTTTCCCAAACCGTAGCGCATAGTCATAATTTTTGTTTCTTTATCTGTGAGTGCGTTTTTTATTGCTTCATATAGTTGAGATGTTTCGATTTTTAAACCGATTATTTCGCATATGTCCGCCTCATCATTTGTAAGAATATCGGACAACGTCATTGCGTTACCTTCTTTGTCTGTACCAATGCTTTCCTCCATAGAAACTTCATTGCCAAGACGTTTGATACTCCTTAGATGCATCAATATTTCGTTTTCTATACAGCGCGATATGTACGAGGATAGTCGTATACTTTTGTTTGAATTAAAAGTATTTATTCCTTTTATAAGCCCGATTGTACCGATGGAAATCAGGTCTTCGAGATTTCTCTCATCACTGTATTTTTTTGCAATATGTGCAACCAGGCGTAAATTATGCTCTATTAAGAGATGTTTTGCGTCCTCATTACCTTCTGCAAATTGTTTTATGTATTTGTTTTCCTCGTCGGGGGATAAAGGCTTTGGGAATGTGGTGTTGCCCGAAACATATCCCGTGAGAATTATAAATGCCTCAAAAATACTTGATAATAAGTCAAACATTGTACATATCACTCCTTTTTATGTATCAATATAATATGCAAAAAACGAGTGATATGTTACAAAAAAATATTACTTCGATGTTTTTATGTGTTTTATGCCTGACTTTGTCATTATAAATGTTATATTACCGTTGATATCAGTACGTAAAATATTTGTATTTCTTAGATTATCTATTACATTATCTCGCGGAAAACCAAATGGATTATCAATACCAACGCTGATGACTGAATGTTTGGGAGTTACAGCTTGTACAAATTCACTGCTTGTAGAGTTTGCAGAACCGTGATGTGCTACTTTTAATATATCGGCATTCACATTTTTGCCTTCATTTATTAAACCAAACTCTGCTACGGAGGTTATATCACCTGTAAACAGACAGCTTGTATTACCATATGACATTTTGTATACAACAGTGGTATTGTTCTCGTCTTCGGTAAACATTGCAAGCTTTGTTGGTGTAATTGCATCTATAGTTATACCGTTTCCCAGATTGTATGTTGTGTCTTTAGTTATATAATTGATTTTTATATTATACTTTTTAGCATGGCTTTCTATTGTTTTTCTTAATTCGTTTTCGCCAAGATAATTTGGCATATATATTTCTTTTACATTCAATTTTTCCATAGCTGCAATAACGCCCTCTACATGGTCCTTGTGATAGTGTGAAATAAAAATTGCGTCTATATTGGTTTTTCCTTTGCGTTCCAGATATGGAACAAAGATTTCCTCGCCTATATTATAGTCCTCCTGATAGTCTGCACTGCCACCACCGTCTATTAAAATGTTTTTATGGTATGGTATACTGATTAGCGCAGCGTCGCCTTGACCAACATCTATAAAAGTAAGTTGCATTGTAAATGAACTTATAATTTCTGCAATAATCAATATGCAAGATAATACCACCCCCAACGTCAGGGGAATTTTAAAGCGTCGTTTATCAAAATACAAATACAGAGCATATACAAAAAGATAGAATGCTATTATAATAAAAATACCAGGCATTTGAATGGTTGTATGTGAATGAGGCAGTTTATCTACTATGTTCGCAATCTTTATATAGATGGTTAATATAAAATCAACAACACAATGAAGTATTGGTGCCTTGCCAAAAAATGACAGGGCAATAAGTGTGATGGGTGAAAATATCAACAAAACCAAAGTTAAAGGTATAAATATCAATGTAACAGGAATCTGATATGTTGAAACTCCGCCGAAGTAATATGCGCATAAAGGCATTAAGCCTATGGATAAAATAAAGTTTGTACTTATGGCTTGTCGTAATCTTTTTGTTTTTATATTCTTTAAATTATTATATAATAATTCGCCAAAAGCAAATATCAGTATACTTGCCACGACGCTTATTATAAAGCCGCCGTTATATATCAATAACGGATTATGTGCAAGTATTATTCCTGTAACAATGAGTAAAATATCAGGCTTATACACATATCCGTACTTGAATTTGAATAAATATGTAAGAACGACATATGCAACGGACTTTATAAATATCGGATTGTAACTGTTAAAAGCACCGTATATCAAGAGAATAACTGTAATAATAATTATTCTGTATTTGTTGTGTATAAATGTTCGTGTTAAAGAAACAAGAGAAAGAATAATCATTATATGTAAAAAGGCAGGATACATACATCGTTTTATACCTGTTTTATCAATAATTTCGTTAAAATCCTCGGAAAATGAATTTTTGTATCCTACAGTTATAGCTGACAGTATGGCAGCCTTATCAGTGTCAAAATGTGAATTTATTAAATTTATAGCCGAGTTTCTGATTTTATTGATGACTGAATGCAGGTTTATCGATGTAAGCTTTACCATGCACTTAACGGGTTGTTCACAATACATAGTATATTGTATGTGTTGAGATTTATAGTAAAGAGAATAATCAAAAGTGTTTTGGTTTTGATTTTTGCCCATTTCTTTTAATGTTCCTTTGGCACAAATAGTATCGTCATAATTAAACCTAACAGGGGTAGAAATAATAATATTCTCGTTTGTTTGTGTTGTTGTATTATTATATTCTAAAAGCTTTACATTCACAGTATATCTGTAATTCTTTGTGCTTTTGTTTGGTATTTCGCATATTCTGCCATATACTGTAACCTCTTGATTTTTATACAAAGAAAAGTCGCTTTTTGGATTGATTGCGCTATGGCACAAATAAGTACCCAGTATAAAGAATATAAGTGCACAAAACAACGGAAGATTAAATTTTCTTTTTAATATGGACACAAAAACACAAGCAACTATCGTAATGGTTGCCATAATAAGTGAAATTATAATATTAAATTCTCCGTAGGTTATAATTCCAAGCACTAAACCTGCAAAAGAAAAAGGTATAAGCATAATAAATCACCTAAAAATTTCATATATGTTGAAGTATACCATCAATTCTATATAAAATCAATAATAATTTAAAATATTTACACGAAAAGAATTCTTAAAAGATATATGACATAAGTATAATAAAACAAAAAAATGAGGGATTTTTAATGATAAAAATATGCAGGTATATAGAAATTCATTTCCTGACAATTATGCTCTTTTTTGTATGCTTCTTTTTTGGTAGGGGACAGACATTTTTAATAACATATTTAGTTATGATTTTTCATGAATTATCGCATATGTTTGCTGCATTGTTTATTGGGCTTAAAATAGATAAAATAACATTTTATGCATTTGGTGTAAATTTAAAACTAAAAAATAAGTTTGTCCACAGTTTTACAGATGAGCTGATTTTATACCTTGCAGGACCTCTTTTTAATGCGTTCTTTGCCCTTATAATGTTATTTTTATATGGTTATTTTAGGATAGAAAGCCTAAGATATCTCTATTTTATGAATTTGGTATTGTTTTCAGTTAATATGCTGCCTGTAATGCCGCTTGACGGGGGAGTGTTATTAAAAAAGATTATAACATATTTTTCGTGCGATAAAAAAGCAAAAAATATAATGAGATTTCTTTCTGTATCAATATGTCTTGTGTTGCTTGCAATCTGTATATATGGTGTGCTTGTATCAAAATTTAATTTTTCTCTTGTAATAATGGTAATCTTCCTTTTTGGATCAATTCTTACGGGAGGGGAAAAATACAATGTAGATTTTGTAAAGGAACTGATGTTTGCAGATAGTGAAAATAAAAAAAGAAAAATAAATCATATTATTGCACAAATTGATGAAAAACCACAAAAAATTATAGAAAAATTTTCAAATAATAAGTATAATATTGTTTATTTGGTTGATAATTGTGGTAAAATATGTAATACATACACACAAAAACAAATTTTGGATAAATTATTGAAGTAGTATTTTTTATAATTTAGAAAAAATATCTTGTAATTTTTTAAAAACTATGTTATAATATGTAAAAGATTATAATCATATATAAAAATAAATATTATTGAGTAATAACAAGAAAGGTATTAGATATAATGGCAGATATAAAGTTTGATTACTCGGGTGCATTGGACTATGTAGCTCAACATGAGATTGACTATCTATCAGATGCAGTAAAAACAGCGCATAATGCACTTCATTCCAAAACAGGTGCAGGGAATGATTTCCTTGGATGGGTTGACTTACCTCTTAACTATGATAAGGCAGAGTTTGAAAGAATAAAAAAAGCGGCACAGAAGATAAAAAGTGATTCGGATATTCTTGTTGTTATAGGAATTGGCGGTTCGTATCTTGGTGCAAGAGCTGCTATAGAAATGCTTTCTCATTCATTTGCCAACTCATTGGACAAAGAAAAGAGAAACGCACCTGCGATATATTATGCAGGTAACAGTATATCATCTACTTATCTTGCAGAACTTCTTGAAGTGTGCGAGGGTAAGGATATATCAGTAAATGTAATATCAAAATCAGGTACTACAACAGAGCCTGCAATAGCATTCAGAGTATTCAAGGCGCTATTGGAAGAGAAGTATGGCAAAGACGGGGCAAGAGAGAGAATTTATGCTACGACTGATAAGGCGAGAGGAGCACTTAAAACACTTGCAGATACTGAGGGCTATGAAACTTTTGTAATTCCTGATGATGTTGGTGGTAGATTTTCGGTACTAACAGCGGTTGGACTTCTTCCGATTGCGGCGGCGGGTATTGATATTGATGCAATGATGCAAGGTGCAAAAGACGCTTATGATAAATACAATAATGATGATTTGTCAACAAATGAATGTTACCAATACGCGGCAATAAGAAATGCACTTTTAAGAAAAGGCAAGAATGTTGAAATAATGGTTAATTACGAACCATCATTGCATTATTTCAGTGAGTGGTTTAAACAGCTTTATGGTGAAAGCGAAGGTAAAGATAATAAAGGTATTTTCCCCGCAGCGGCAGATTTCTCTACTGATTTGCACTCGATGGGACAATATATACAGCAAGGTCAGAGATTTTTGTTTGAAACAGCTATTCTGGTCGAAGAACCAAAGAAGAACGTTGTTATAGAAAGTGCCAAAGATGATCTCGACGGTCTCAACTTCCTTGCAGACAAGAGTGTAGACTTTGTAAACAAAATGGCGGCAAAAGGTGTTGAACTCGCACATATAGACGGCGGAGTACCAAACCTTAGTCTGACTGTTTCGGAGCTTAGCCCGTATAACTTTGGTAAAATGGTATACTTCTTCGAAAAGGCTTGTGGAATATCAGGCTATCTGTTGGGAGTAAATCCGTTTGACCAACCGGGTGTTGAGAGCTACAAAAAGAATATGTTTGCTCTTCTTAATAAACCAGGCTATGAAGAAGCAAGGGCAGAGCTTCAAAAAAGATTAAAGTAAAAAAATTCTAAGGAGGATAAATATTATGATTAAATTATTGATTGGAAAAAAAGGTTCAGGTAAAACAAAAACACTTATTACCGAAACTAATGCAGCAAGTGTTAATGCAAATGGAAATGTCGTATTCATCAGCGATGATACACGCAGAAATATGCATGACATAAAATCAAAGGTAAGAATGGCAGACACAAAAGACTTTGCTATTACTTCGTATGATGAGTTCTACGGTTTTATATGTGGTATAATAAGTCGCGATTATGATATAACAAACATATTCATTGACGGTATCTTTAAAATTGTAGGTACAGACAGTCTTGATGGTTTTGAAAAATTCTTATCTAAGCTTGAAGTGGCAGGTAAGGAGCTAAATGTTTCATTTGAAATATCAGTGAGCATAGATGCAGATACAGCGCCTGACTACATAAAAAAATTGGCGTAAAATTATGATACTTCCGTATATTCCGTCTCGGCTTTTCGGGGCGGAATATACGTGTTTTTGATTATTTATATATTTTGGAGGATTAACAATGCAATATCAAAGTACAAGGGATAATACAATTAAGGTTAGTGCTGCAATGGCAATAAAAACAGGATTAAGTGCAGAGGGTGGTTTGTTTGTTCCCGAGACATTTCCAGCTGTAAGTTTAGAGGAAATTAAGGGGCTATCATCAAAGAGCTATCACGAAAGGGCCTATTTCGTCTTAGGAAAGTTTTTGACTGACTTTACACAAGAGGAGCTTACAAAATGTATAAATAGTGCATATACAAAAGAAAAGTTCGGAACAAACGCAATAGCACCTTTATATAAGCTAAATGATAAGGAATATATTCTTGAATTGTGGCATGGTCCGACCTGTGCATTTAAGGATATGGCTTTGCAGATTCTGCCGCATCTGTTAACAACATCTATGAAAAAGACTCAGGAGGATAACGAAATTGTTATTTTAGTTGCTACCTCCGGAGATACCGGTAAAGCGGCACTTGAGGGCTTTAAAGATGTTGAGGGAACAAGAATTATAGTTTTCTATCCCAATAACGGTGTAAGTGAAATACAAAAGCTTCAAATGGTTACACAAGAGGGAAATAACGTAGCTGTTGCCGCAGTTAACGGTAATTTTGACGATGCACAAAATGGAGTCAAGAAAATATTTACCGACAATGATTATAAAGAAACTCTTTCTCGAAATCAGTTTAAGCTATCATCTGCAAATTCAATTAACTGGGGCAGACTTGTTCCGCAGATTGTTTATTATTTCTCGGCGTATGCGGATATGCTAAAAAATAACGAAATAGAAGCAGGAGAGCCAATAAACGTTGTTGTACCTACAGGTAACTTTGGTAACATACTTGCTGCATATTATGCTAAGAAAATGGGTCTTCCGATTTCTAAGTTTATATGCGCATCAAACGAAAATAATGTATTAACAGAATTTATACAAACAGGAGTATATAACAAGGACAGACAATTCCACACAACAATTTCACCGTCAATGGATATTTTAATATCATCAAATCTTGAGAGATTTTTATATGACCTTACAGATAATAATGATAAAGTTGTAGGCGACTGGATGAGAGCTCTTAATACTGAGGGCAGATACGAAATTACACCTGATGTTAAACAAAAACTTCAATCCTTGTTCTGGGCGGAGTGTTGTAATGATAAAGAAACTCTCGAAACAATAAAAAAATGTAATGATGAGTTTGATTATGTAGTAGATACACATACAGCAGTTGCAAAATGTGTATATGACAAGTATGTTGCAAAAACAGGCGACGCAACAAAAACGGTTATTGCATCAACAGCAAGTCCGTTTAAGTTTAATCAAAGCGTACTTATCGGACTTAAAGATTATGAATTTGTTGTAAATAAGGATGAATTTACACTTCTTGATGAGCTTTCTAAGGCAAGTAATATGGAAATCCCAAAATCACTTGCTGAGCTTAAAGATAAGTCTGTTGCATTTGACCTTGTCTGTGATAAAGATGAAATGAAGAGAGTAGTGAGCGACTTTTTGATGGTAGACTGATTAAGTTTGAGTAAAATTATGCTTTTGTAATTTTAAGGAGTGTATGTATGGCGAATAATGCAGAGAAGCTTATCAATACCATTCTTGACAGTTATAAAAAATATGATATAACTGTAAGGACGGATACTGATGACATTCTTAATAAGGATGTTATAATAAGCATTGTCGAAGAAATAAGAAAAATACTTTTTCCTGGTTTTTTTGATTCTAACCGTGCAAGAGGCGAATATCTTAAATTTATTGTGGGAGAAAGACTTGAATATATTCAGTACAATTTAAAAACACAAATAACAAAGGCAATCTGTAATAATAATTCATGTTGTGAACACGAAAAATGCGCTGCATGTGAAAGGGCACAAGACGCATCATATGAGTTCATATCAAGACTTCCTAAAATCCGTGAGTACTTATATACAGATGTTGTTGCCGCATATAATGGCGACCCTGCGGCATACAGTACAGAAGAAATTATATTTTCATATCCGGGGTTGTATGCAATAACAATATACCGAATTGCACACGAGTTGTGGGAAATGAAAATTCCTATGATACCAAGAATAATGAC
>JAZNPJ010000112.1:0-26464 GCA_045589635.1 Clostridia bacterium | reverse complement strand
AGATGGGAATTGATAATGTGTATTTTCACAAAAAAATAAAAAAAACAAGTACATATATATATCTATATGACGAAATATTATTTTTTTCTTGACTCAACCAAATGTAGGGAGTATAATATAATATAATATAAGTTACATATTGTAACAAAAGTTGATATAAATATCATATGGAGGAATGAATATGAGCAGAGTATATAATTTCTCAGCAGGACCGTCAATGCTACCTGTTGAGGTGCTTAAAAAAGCACAGGAAGAAATGGTTGAGTATGCTAATAGCGGAATGAGCGTTATGGAAATGAGCCACCGTTCTAAGGATTATCAGGATATAATCGACAATGCAGAGGCGCTTGTAAGAGATCTTATGCATGTGCCTGATAACTATAAAGTTATGTTCTTGCAAGGCGGCGGTTCTTCACAGTTTGCAATGGTGCCGATGAATCTTGCTACAAAGAATAAAAAGGCGGATTATGTTATAACAGGTCAGTGGGCAAAAAAAGCTGCAGAAGAGGCAGAAAAGTATATAAGTGTAAACAGAGTTGCGTCATCTGCTGACAAAACTTTCTCATATATTCCTGAAATTGACCCATCAAAATTGTCGGCTGATGCAGATTATTTATATATCTGTTTTAATAATACAATCTATGGTACCCGTTATACAGAACTTCCAAAAACAGACGCAATTTTAGTTGCAGATATTTCATCATGCGTAATGTCAGAAGAGATTGATGTAACAAAATTTGGCTTGTTGTTTGCGGGTGCACAAAAGAACTTAGGCCCTGCTGGTGTTACTCTTGTTATTGTAAGAGAAGACCTTATTGGCGAAGTGCTTGACGGTACTCCTACAATGTTTAACTATGCAATACATGCAAAGAATGGTTCTATGTATAATACTCCGCCAACATATGGTATATATGTACTAAAGCTTGTTCTTGAATGGATAAAAGAAATGGGCGGTGTTAGTGCAATCCAGAAAGTAAACGAAGAAAAAGCAAAGCTTTTATATGATTTTCTTGATTCTTCAGATATGTTTGAGGGAACAGTTGTTGCAAAAGACCGTTCACTTATGAATGTTCCGTTTGTAACAGGTAATGACGAGCTTGACGCAAAGTTTGTAAAAGAATCAAAAGAAGCAGGATTTGTAAATCTAAAAGGCCACAGAACAGTCGGCGGTATGAGAGCAAGTATATACAACGCTATGCCTACAGAGGGTGTTAAGGCTCTTGTTGAGTTTATGCAGAAGTTCGAGGCAGAAAATAAATAAAAAGGACGATGTAATTATGTATAATATTCTTACACTAAATAAAATAGCACAATGCGGTCTTAATAAGCTTGACGAAAACTACAATATTACAGATGATGTAACAGTTGATGCAGACGGCATTATACTAAGAAGCTACAATATGCACGAAACAGTGCTTGGCAAAAACTTAAAGGCAGTTGCAAGAGCAGGTGCAGGTACAAATAATATTCCTATAGATAAGTGCACAGAACAGGGTGTTGTAGTATTTAACACACCAGGTGCAAATGCAAATGCGGTTAAAGAGCTTGTTATTGGCTCACTTTTCCTTGCATCAAGAGATGTTGTAGGCGGTATTGAGTGGGCAAGCACACTTACAGGCGATGACGTTGCAAAGCAGGTAGAAAAAGGAAAGTCAAACTTTGCGGGTAACGAAATTGCAGGCAAAACTCTTGGTGTAATAGGTCTTGGTGCAATAGGCATACTTGTTGCGAATGCAGCGCTAAAGCTTGGTATGGATGTTGTAGGTTACGACCCGTACCTGTCAGTCGAGGCGGCACTAAAATTATCAAGCCATGCAAAGAGAGTGGCATCACTTGATGAGGTTTATGCGGTATCTGATTTTATTACAATTCACGTTCCGCTAATGGATTCTACAAAAAATACAATTTGTAAAGAGTCCTTGGCAAAATGTAAGGACGGTGTAAAAATCCTTAACTTTGCAAGAGGCGGGCTTGTTAATGCAGATGATATAAAAGAAGCGCTTGCAACAGGTAAGGTTTCTAAATATGTTGTGGACTTCCCTGATGAGAAGACAATAAACCAGAAGGGTATAATTGCTATACCGCATCTTGGCGCATCAACAGAGGAATCTGAGGATAACTGTGCAATTATGGCTGCAAAGGAGATAAAGAATTATCTCGAAACAGGTAATATTAAAAACTCTGTAAATCTTCCAAACTGTGCATTGCCTGTATCAGGAGAGGGCAGAGTGGCTATAATTCACAAGAACATTCCTAATGTAATTGCTAAGTTTACAGATGCTATGTCAAGTGTTAATATATCAGATATGATAAGCAAATCAAAAGGCGATATTGCATACACAATTATGAATACTGACCACGAAATAACTGCAGATATAGAAGAAAAGCTAAATGCAATAGATGAAGTTATAAAGGTAAGAGTATTCTGATTTATAGTTAATGTGTTTTGCGCAGAACGTTTAAAGGTATATTAAATTTTAATTTAATATACCTTTAACTATGCACAAAACTCACCACTCGGCGTACGGGGTGTACGCCTTTAGAAATTGACATTACCAAAAGAGGTTTAGTTTTTTTACAAAGCTATTGAAAAATTATAATTATTGTTATATAATAGTTAGTGTAGTTTATAAAAAGGAGGCAATAAAAAATGCTTAAAGGAATATCTAAAATAATACCACCCGAACTTTTAAAGATTATGATGGAAATGGGACATGGTGATGAAATTGTAATTGGAGACGGAAACTTCCCGGGTGCAAGCCATAATGCAAGATGTGTAAGATGTGATGGACATGGCGTCCCCGAAATTCTTGAGGCAATGCTAAAGCTATTCCCTCTTGATACATACGCAAAGCCTGTATATTTGATGGAAAAAGTACCTGGTGATACAGTAGAGACACCAATCTGGGATACATATGCTAAGATTATAGCGCCATACACAGACGAAAAGATGGAGTATGTAGAGCGCTTTGAATTTTACGAGAGAGCAAAAAAAGCGTATGCGGTTGTTATGACGGGTGAGTCAGCTTTATATGCAAATGTTATACTAAAAAAAGGCGTTGTAACTGACTGATAGCAAACGAAATTTTTTCAAAAGGGACTGTAAGTATAAAATTTTACAGTTCCTTTTTTTCGTATTTATATTGACAATAAAGTATCAAAAAGGTATAATTATTATGTTATTGTTTTAGAGAGAGGGGTGAGGTGTATGAATATAAATATTCCGTCTGAAATACGTTATATTTTAAACGTTTTTGAGGAAAATGGCTTTGAGGCGTACTTATCAGGACGTGAGCTTTTTATGCTTATATCATCACAAAATATACCCTCATGCACAATTACTGTAAGTGCAAATAATGATGAAATTAAAGAGATATTTCCAAAAACTCTTGAAACCAATAATGGCAGCGTAAATATTATTCACAATGGTATAGTGTACGATATCCGCACTATGAATGGAGAGAGTATAGAAAAAATATGCGACAGGGCTGTATTTACTATAAATTCTATTGCATTTTCTGTAAAAAAAGGTCTTATTGACAAATATAATGCTATAGATGATATAAAAAATCATGTTATACGCTCTACTCCTGATGGAGAGATAAAGTTTTTGCAAAAACCACTTTCAATGCTAAGAGCTGCTACTCTTTGTGCAACACTCGATTTTAAGTTAGATGAAAAAACAAAGGCAACAATAGAAAAATGCTCGTCTGCTGTAAAGCAGGTTAAAAATGAAAAAGTATTTCGCGAGATAAACAGAATTTTA
Organism: Clostridia bacterium; assembly: GCA_045589635.1. Lineage (GTDB taxonomy): Bacteria > Bacillota > Clostridia > UBA1381 > UBA1381 > Ornithomonoglobus_A. Next base: position 22,698 of record JAZNPJ010000112.1, on the reverse strand, counting down.
TTATCTCCGCACCCTGATTATATAAGGATTATGCACCAGACGGGTGTTTTAAAATATATAATGCCCGAGCTTGAGAGATGTTTTGGCGAAAAGCAACGTAACAAATATCATATATATGATGTGGGCGAGCATATAATGCATGCACTTACAAACGTAAGAAGTGATAAAATCCTAAGATGGGCGATAATGCTTCATGATGTTGGAAAGCCCCTGACTTCGAGCACGGACGAGAATGGTATAATTCATTTTTACGGGCATTATAAGGAAAGTAAAAATATTTCGGAGCGGATATTGCGTCAATTCAGAATGGACCCTGGCGAAATTCGTGATATATTACTGCTTATAGAAAATCATGATGTAAGAATAGATACAACATCAGTTTCTGTAAAGAGAATGATGTCAAGAGTAGGTGCAGAATTATTCCTAAAGCTTTTAGAGGTACAGGCGGCGGATAATATGGCAAAGGATATGGCATATTTTGCACAAAAGAAGGAAAAGCTTGATATTGCAAGGCGAATTCATGCAGAAATAATAGCCTCAAACGAGCCATATTCAATAAATCATCTTGTAATAAACAACCGCGACCTTGCAAGAGTGGGTTTTACTAAAGGAAGAATGACAAACGACGTTTTAAAAATTCTTATAAATGAGGTTATAATAAATCCGTCGTTAAATAATACTGAATATCTTTTAAAAAGAGCAAAGCAATTAAAAAAATGATAATCGAAGGGTAATTAAATGGAAAAAGAAATACAAAAAGCCATAGAGCTTTTAAATAAAAACAGTTATGTGGTAATTCCTGTTACAAAGGGGCAATTAAGCCTGTGTGATAACTGTAATCAGGCTGAGGCAGAGTGCAGATATAATTCCATAGGTTATACCTGCACAAATCTAAGATGCCTTAATCCTTACATAAAGGAACAAATTCAGGTGAAGGAATAAGAATTATGAAAATCGGATTAGTCATGGAAGGCGGTGCAATGCGCGGTATGTATACCGCAGGTGTTACCGATGTTTTAATGGAAAATGATATTACCTTTGACGGAGCTGTAGGTGTAAGTGCAGGTGCGGTGTTTGGTTGTAATTATAAATCGCGCCAGATAGGAAGAACAATACGTTATAACAAAAAATATTGTAACGATAAAAGATATGCAAGCTTTTCTTCGTGGATAAGAACGGGGAATTTGTATGGTAGAGATTTTTGCTACAATAAGCTTCCTAATGAACTTGATGTGTTCGATAAAGAAACATTCAAAAACAACGAAATGGAATTTTACGTTGTATGTACAAATATGAATACAGGCAAGGCAGTATATCACAAGTGTTATGACGGCGGCAGTGAGGATTTGGAGTGGTTTCTTGCATCGTCTGCACTTCCGCTTGCATTCAAGCCTGTGCATATTGGCGATTTGGTGCTTGCAGACGGTGGAATAACTGACTCTATACCAATAAAATTTGCGCAAGGGTTGGGATACGAAAAAAATGTTATTATTCTGACCCAACATGACGGATATCAAAAAAAGGAAAACTCGCTTATGCCTATTATAAGGAAAGTCCTTAAAAAATATCCCAATATGATAAATGCCATGGCTAACAGGCATATAATGTATAACCAGACGCTAAAATATATAAAAGAACAACAGCAAGAAGGTAAAGTGTTTGTTATACAACCAAGTAAACCATTAGAGATTGGTGTTACGGAAAAAAATCCTGATAAGCTTGAGGAAGTTTATCAAATGGGCAGAAAAGACGCAAATGAATGTTTAGCAAGATTAAAGGAATATATGAATAAATAAAGAATTATGCAGAGAGGACTGTATGTATAAATTAGATATTGCTTGTAGGGGACGGCGTCCTCGACGTCCCGTATTGTTGAGCAATAGAATTTATACAGACAGTCCTTTTTGTTTGATTTCTTAGTTATCTCTTTTTGGCGGCTTTTTGCCGAAGTACTGATAAATATTACATTTTATCATTCCGTTATATATTTTTCTTTTTTTATCCGATTTTCTTCCGAACAATGTTTCAAAATCCTCGTTGGAGGTAAGAATGTAGTAATTCCACTCATCAAGCTTTGAGAATGCTTTGCCTATCTGTCTGTAAAGCTCTTCACATTCCTTTTTCTCGCCAAGTCGTTCGCCGTATGGAGGATTACATATTATTGTACCATACGATTTGTCAAACTCTATTTTTGTTGCATTGCCCTCACCTACACTTATGTAGTCGCCAACACCGGCCTTTATGCAGTTTTCGCGCGCAAGCTCGGTTGTTTTTTTATCAATATCATAAGCATAAATTTCGAGAGGAACATCTTTTACCAAATCCTTTGCCTCATGCATGGCGCTATCCCATAGATTTGGGCTGATTTGTTCAAAATCATTAGCGGCAAATCTTCTGTTCATACCAGGTGCTATGTTCTTTTTTATCATAGCCGCCTCTATTGGTATTGTTCCGCTCCCGCAGAACGGGTCGCACAGGGGATATTCATACTTCCAGAAGCTCATCATAACCATTGCAGAAGCAATGGTTTCTCTTAGCGGTGCTAAATTTGAAAGTTGCCTGTAACCACGCTTATGCAGTGGCTCTCCCGATGTATCAATCATAAGCGTAACAATATCCTTTTGAATGGAGAATTGTATGCGGTATACTGCACCACTTTCCGGTAACCACTCTATGCCATAGCTTTTTGATAAGCTTTTTACTACTGCTTTTTTTATTATTGCCTGTGAGTCTCTCACGCTTGCAAGCTTTGATTTTAAACAGTGTCCTTTGACGGGAAAGGCACTGTCCTTTAAAATCCATCTGCTCCAGTCGATGGCGGTTGTCTTTTCAAAAAGCTCTTCAAAGCTTTGCGCCTTAAACTCGGCTATTTTTATTAAAATGCGCTCTCCCGTTCGGAGCCACATATTAGCACGGCATATTGCCATGTAATCGCCCATAAATGTAACACGACCGTCTGTTACGCTTGTGGTTTCGTAACCTAAATTACGTATCTCACGTGCGGCAAATGCCTCAAGACCAAATAATGTGGGAACAATAATTTCAAATTTATCCATTGTGTTTCTTTCCAACCCTTTTTACAAATTTTCTTCTTTTTGATGATGATTTTAGTCTGTTTCTTTTGTTTGTGTCAATAACACTTTGAGCATGGCTCTTTTTTCTGAATTTCTCGAACATTTTGGCGGTTGCGTCTCTTTCAAGCACAAAATCAATGCGCCTTGATACAATATCTGCGCGCATAACTGTAACACACACTAAATCGCCTATTTTAAACTCATTTGAAGTGTGTCTGCCTTTTAGCGCAAAGTTTTCATTGTCGTAATCGTAATAGTCATCAGTTAAATTCTCAACACCAATAAATCCCTCAACACTGTTTTCAAGCTCCACAAATATTCCGGAATTACTCAAATGACGTATAACACCCTCGTAGCTTTTGCCAATGTTCATGCTCATATATGCGGCTTTTAGGAGGTCATCAACATCTCTTTCGGCATACTCTGCACTCAGTTCTGTTTCACTCGAATGATGTGCGGAGTCTGATACAAAATCGATGTATTTTGAGGTATCCTCACCCGCAATAAAGCTTTTTAAAATTCTGTGAATTGTTAGGTCAGGATATCTTCGTATAGGCGAGGTAAAGTGGCAATAATACCTTGCTGCCAACCCAAAATGTCCCAGATTTTGTGTTTTGTATTCTGCTTTCATAAGTGAACGAAGCATCGTCATAGCAATAATATTTTCCTCGGGCAATCCCAAAACCTCTTCAAGGAGCTTTTGCAATTCCTTAGGGTGCAGTGGATTTTCTTCGCTGTGTTTCCCTTTTAGCGATAATCCGAAAGGTTTTATAAAGTTATTAAAAGCAGTAAGTTTTTCCTCTGACGGAGATTGGTGTACTCTGTAAACAAATGGAATATCTGCCCAGAACGCATATTCTGCCACAGTTTCATTTGCGCATAGCATAAACTCCTCAATCATCTTGTTTGAAGTGCCCCGCTCATACTTTATAATATCAACGGGCTTGCCAAATTCATTACATATAATTTGCGATTCGGGAAAATCAAACTGTATTGCACCTCTGCGGTCGCGCTTGTTCTCTAAAATCTTTGCAAGTGTTTCCATTTTCTCCAATACGGGAACAATGTGTGAATATTCCTCGCGCAGTTTAGTGTCCCCGTTAAGAATAGCATTTGCTTTGTTGTATGTCATTCGTTCTTTTGAGTTTATAATGGTATTTTCCAGTCTGTGAGAAACTACATTGCCATTTTTATCTATTTCCATTGTTATGGAGAGTGTAAGGCGGTCAACATGAGGGTTGAGGGAGCATATTCCATTTGATAGTTTTTGGGGAAGCATAGGAATAACACGGTCGGCAAGATACACGCTTGTACCGCGCATAAATGCCTCGTTATCAAGCGCACTGCCCATTTTTACATAATGTGTTACGTCTGCAATATGCACACCCAATTCGTAATTGCCATTTTTTAATATATCCAAAGATACTGCATCATCAAAATCTCGTGCGTCGTCTCCGTCAATGGTGAATATGGTTTTATCTCTCAGGTCAACTCTGTTTTTAGTGTCCCCATCAGAAAGTGCCTCGTCCGCCTTAGAGGCTTCGCGCATTGTATCATCATCAAATTCCTGTTTTATGTTATGAGATATTATAATACCTTCAATACAACCCTTAAGGGAGTCGCTTTTTCCGAGTACAACCTCCACAATACCAAAAACATCGTTATTTTTGTTGTAATCTGTTATACAAAGCGCAACTCTGTCGCCAATTTGTGCACCGTTCATATTCTCGGGAGAGATATTTATGTGTGAATATATTCTTGCATTATCAGGCTTTAGCCTGAAATATCCGCCCTTTCGTGTATCAATAATTACGCCTGTTAAAATCTCATTTTTTCTTTCTAACACACGAAGGACAGTACCCTCACGTGTGCTTTCCAATTCTTTTTTTGCGTTTTCAATCCCTACAAGCACCCTGTCGCCATGCAGAGCGCCGTTATGCTTTATACCGGGAATAAATACCTTTTCTTCATTTTTGTCATCAGGAATAAGAAAGCCGAAATATCCGCTCATAGCACAGTCAAGAGTTCCGCTTACTGTGGCACAGCCTGAGGTTATTGCCATATATTTTTTGTGCTTTGTCAAAAATATTTTACCCTCAATGCATAGCTCATCAAGAAGTTTTGTAAATTCTTCAGTATCATTTTTGGGTACATCAAGCATAATCATCAAGTGTTCTGATGACATTGGAATGTAATTTTCTGATTTTAAATACTCATAAATTCTTTCTTTTCTATCCATTATAACCCTCAATATGTTATTTTGTAATTATTATATCGTATTTTTGCAGAAAAAGCAATATATCAAAATACTGTTTTATATAGTTTGCAATTTTAGGTGAGTATATATGCAAAAGTGCGAGAAAATATGAAGAAAGTTTATGCATATTTTCTTGTATATGCCATATTTTGAGTGCTATTTTTTAACAAATTGATAATTTTAAAAAAACACTTGATTTTTTAGCTAAAATGTACTATTATAATAGTATGTAAGTAATATGCTTGCAGGAACGGAGGTAATATACTATGGATTTTGGCGAAACAATGAAAATCAAGCTTGGCAATGCCAATGGTATTGAGATTAGCGATGTTATAAAGCAGGTTTATGAAGCGCTCAAAGTTAAGGGATATGACCCGATAAGCCAGATAGTCGGATACATTCTGTCCGGAGACCCTACCTACATAACAAGCTACAACGGAGCAAGAAACTTAATTGTTAAAATCGAAAGAGATGAACTCTTAGAAGAGTTAACCAAATCGTATCTTGAAAAGCTTTGATTATAAATTATATTTGATTATAAAAATACTTCCCGCTAATTGGCGAGGAGTATTTTTGTTTTATTAGCTTGTAAAATATGACTGTTTTGGAGAATATTAACCTGATTATTTGTAATTGACAACAGTTAAGATTTATGTTAAGATTTAAGAGAATAAAAACAGGAGGGGACAATGAAGAAGCTTGTAGTAGGTATTTTGGCACATGTTGACTCGGGAAAGACAACTCTTTGTGAAAGTATTTTATATAAAAGCGGACAATTACGCAAGCTTGGCAGAGTCGACCATTGCGATGCATTTTTGGATACACACGAAATAGAGCGTGAACGCGGTATAACCATATTTTCCAAGCAGGCTCTTTTTTCGTATGCAAACACAGATTTTACATTGTTGGATACTCCGGGGCATATAGACTTTAGTGCAGAAACAGAAAGAGTATTACACACACTTGATTATGCGATTTTGGTAATAAACGGAGCAGAGGGTATACAAAATCATACCCAGACATTATGGAAGCTTTTAAAACGCTACAATGTTCCGTCCTTCATATTTATAAATAAAATGGATATTTCGCACTTTACTTCAAAAACACTTATTGAGGAGCTTCAAAGTAAGCTAAGCAGTGCGTGTATAGATTTCTCGCATAACAGAGAAAGCGATGAGTTTATGGAAAGTGTTGCAATGTGCGACGAGATGCTTATGAACTCATTTTTAGAAAAAGGAGTTGTTTTAGGCAAAGATATAAGAAATGCAGTTGCTGCGCGCAAAATATTTCCTTGTTTTTTTGGTTCGGCACTAAAAACAGACGGTGTTATAGATTTTTTAAAGTGTCTTGACGAGTACACAAAAGCACCGGTGGCAGATGAGCGTTTTGGTGCAAGAGTGTTTAAAATATCCGAGGACGTGCAAGGTGAAAGACTTACTCACCTTAAAATTACGGGCGGGTCTTTAAAGGTAAAATCGTTGTTATCTGATAATGAGAACATCCGTGATGCGTGGTCGGAGAAAGTGAATTCAATAAGGATTTATTCGGGTGCAAAATACAAAATAACAGATATTGCATATCCGGGTGATGTGTGTGCTGTAACGGGACTTACAAAAACATATCCCGGTGAGGGTCTGGGATTTGAAGATGATGCGGATATTCCGCTCTTAGAGCCTGTTTTGTCATACAGTGTAAGCTTAGATGATACAGATGCTTACACTGCACTTACAAAGTTAAGAAAGCTTGAGGAAGAGGACCCGCTTTTGCGCATTGTATGGAACGAAAGACTTGGAGAAATTCATGCACAGGTTATGGGCGAGATACAAATTGACGTTCTAAAACGTGTTATAGCTGAGCGCTTTGGAATGAATGTGTCATTTGGAGAGGGAAAAATAGCATATAAAGAAACCATTACAGCGCCTGCCCAGGGTGTTGGACACTATGAGCCTCTAAAGCATTATGCAGAGGTACATCTTCTTTTGGAGCCTTTAAAGAGGGGAGAGGGCATACAGTTTGAAACAAACTGTCCCACTGATGAACTCGATAAAAACTGGCAACGTCTTATTTTAACTCACCTGGAGGAAAAAGACCATATAGGCGTGTTAACGGGCTCACCCATAGCAGATATGAAAATAACCCTGATTGCAGGCAGAGCACACCAAAAGCATACAGAGGGCGGAGATTTCCGTCAGGCAACATACAGAGCACTAAGGCAGGGGCTTAAGTGTGCACATAGTATACTTTTAGAGCCATGGTATGAATACACAATAGAGGCTCCGTCAGAAAATATCGGACGTATAATGACTGACCTTAGTCAAATGGGCGCAAGCTTTGACGCGCCTGATACGGACGGTGATATGTCATATATTAGCGGAAAAGCACCTGTATGTAAAATGCGCGCTTATCATACAGAGCTTATGGGTTTTACAAAAGGCAGAGGTAAGCTTTTTACAACTGTCTGCGGTTATGAGGAATGTCATAACGAGCAGGAGGTTATAGAGGAAATAGCATACGATAGCGACAGTGATTTAGAAAACAGTGCAGACTCTGTGTTTTGTTCTCACGGTGCAGGTTTTGTTGTTAAGTGGGATAAAGTAAGAGATTATATGCACATAGATACGAATATCAGCTTTGACGAAAAAGAGGAAGAAGAAAATAAAACCGTAGTTCAAAAGACAACAAAGTACGAGGACGGCGTAGCAGAGGATAAAGAATTGTTGCGGATTTTTGAAAGTATATACGGACCCGTAAAGCAACGTAGCGAACAGGTTATATATACCCGAAAGCCCGTAACACAAAATACTAAGCTTCCAAAAGCAAAACCGCTTCCGCAAGGTCCTGAATATCTGCTTGTTGATGGGTATAATATAATATTTGCATGGGATGAGTTAAAGGCACTTTCAAAGGATAACCTCGATTTAGCACGAAATATGCTTATAAATATTTTATGTAATTATCAGGGTTATAAACAGTGCGAGGTTATTCTTGTGTTTGATGCTTACAAGGTCAAGGGTAATGTGCGAGAAGTAGAAAAGGTAAATAATATAAGTGTAGTATACACAAAAGAGGCGGAGACTGCCGATATGTATATCGAAAAGGCAACACATTCACTTGCAAAAAAGCACCGTGTACGGGTGGCAACATCAGATAATCTTGAACAGATTATAATTTTGGCAAACGGAGCACTGCGTATGTCTGCAGAGGCGTTCAAAAAGGAGATTGAAGAGGCAAATAAAGCCATAGGGGAGTTCTTAGGCTGATTGTCATTTGGTTTGACAAAGTGTATTGCTTGTGGTACAATTTTTATGAATGAATAAACTCTTAATTTAAAAGAAAAGGGAAAGATATATGTTTAAAATTTTACACAAAAACGGAAGAGCAAGGCGTGGAGAGTTTACCACAGTACATGGTATTATACAAACACCCGTATTCCAGAATGTGGGCACTCTTGCTGCAATAAAAGGCGCGGTTGATACAGGCGACTTAAAGGAAATCGGTTGCCAGATTGAGCTTTCAAATACGTATCATTTACATCTGAGGCCTGGTGATAAGGTTATAAAGCAACTTGGCGGATTGCACAAGTTTATGAACTGGGACAGACCAATTCTTACAGATAGTGGCGGCTTTCAGGTGTTCTCGCTTTCGTCATTAAGAAAAATAACCGAAGAGGGAGTAAATTTCAACTCACATATAGACGGGCATAAAATATTTATGGGACCTGAGGAAAGTATGCAAATTCAGTCAAATCTTGCTTCTACCATTGCAATGGCATTTGACGAGTGTATTGAAAATCCCGCTCCTTATGATTATGTAAAAAAATCATGCGACCGCACATACAGATGGCTCGAGAGGTGCAAAGCGGAAATGGCGCGTTTAAATTCACTTTCTGATACAATAAACAAAGAGCAAATGCTCTTTGGTATAAATCAGGGCGGAACATATGAGGATTTAAGAATTGAGCATATGAAAAAGATTGCCGAACTTGATTTGCCTGGTTATGCCATAGGCGGACTTGCAGTTGGCGAAAGCCATGAGGAAATGTACAGAATAATAGATGCAGTTGAGCCTTTTATGCCTAAGGACAGACCGCGTTATCTTATGGGTGTTGGAACGCCGTCTAATATAATTGAGGCAGTTGCGAGGGGTGTTGACTTTTTTGACTGTGTAATGCCATCGCGAAATGCACGTCATGGCTTTATATTTACACGACACGGTACAATGAACTTAATAAATCAGAAGTATGAAACAGATACCAGACCCATTGATGAGGAATGTAATTGTCCCACATGCCAAAAATATTCAAGAGCATATTTAAGACATCTCTTTAAAGCAAAAGAAATGCTTGCAATGAGACTTTGTGTGTTGCATAACCTCTATTTCTACAATGAGCTTATGGGTATGATACGAAAAGCTATAGAAGAAGACAGATTTGAAGAATTCAGAAAAGAATATAGCGAAAAATTAGACAGAAGAATGATATAAATATGCATAAACAGTTGAAATGCAATATCTGGCATGATATAATATAAAAGAGAAGAAAGCGGTCCGTATGCAGACCGAAAAATACGAAAGGGTGTTTTATATGAAAGTAACAATATGCATCGGTAGTTCATGCCATATTAAAGGTTCAAGACAGGTTGTTGAGAGACTTCAGGAGCTTGTTGGAGAAAATAAGCTTGACGAAAGATTAGAGCTTAGCGGAACTTTTTGTATGGGAAAATGTCAGGAGGGAGTTTGTGTAACAGTGGATGATAATTTCCATTCAGTTACTCCCGAAACTGTAGACGAATTTTTTAAAAACGAAATTCTGGCAAAGATATAATGTGCTTACATAAAGTGCTTGCTGTAACTGAAAGCGAAAGGAGGAGAGCAATATGCCAAATTGCTTGACATTAAAAAAATCAAACTGTAAAAACTGCTATAAATGTATTCGCCACTGCCCGGTTAAAGCAATCCGTTTTTCGGGTAATCAGGCACATATTATCGAAAATGAATGTATTTTGTGCGGACAATGTTTTGTTGTGTGTCCGCAAAATGCAAAACAGATTGTAGACGAAACTGAGAAGGTAAAAGTTCTCTTACGCAGTGGTAATCCTGTTGTTGTAAGCCTGGCGCCGTCTTTTATTGCAAACTATGAGGGTGTTGGTATAAATGCTATGAGTGATGCACTTAAAAAGCTTGGCTTTTATGACGTCGAAGAAACGGCAATAGGTGCTACTATTGTCAAAAAAGAATACGAAAGAATGTTAAAAGAAGATGAAAGAGATATTATTATAACATCGTGTTGTCATTCTATCAATTTGCTTATACAAAAATATTTCCCCGCAGAGCTTGAATATTTAGCAGATGTTGTTTCTCCTATGCAGGCACATTGCATAGATATTAAAAAGAGAATTCCAAATGCAAAAACTGTATTTATAGGCCCGTGCGTTGCAAAAAAAGACGAGGCAGAGCACTATGAGGGTATTGTTGATGCGGTTTTAACGTTTGAAGAGCTTACAAAATGGCTTGAGGAAGAAAATATAGAGATTAAAGCAACTATGGATTATAATGAGGAAAGCCGTGCCAGATTTTTCCCTACAACGGGCGGAATTTTAAAGACCATGACACAGGATGCACCCGGTTATACATATATGGCGCTTGACGGAGTCGAAAACTGTATTGATGCATTAAAGGATATAGAAAATGGAAAAATCCACAAGTGTTTTATCGAAATGTCGGCATGTGTAGGAAGTTGTATAGGCGGTCCCGTTATGGAAAAATATCATCGCTCATCGCCAATAAAAGACTTTATTACCATAGCAAATTATGCGGGTGAAAAGGACTTTGATGTTTCGAAGCTTGATAATGACGAACTGAAAAAACAATTTGCATATATTGACCATAAACTACAACCGCCAAGCGAAACAGAAATATTTAATGTTCTTCGCCAGATGGGCAAATTCAAGAGCGCTGACGAGCTTAATTGCGGCTCGTGCGGATATAATACCTGTCGCGAAAAGGCTATTGCAGTCTGTCAGGGTAAAGCGGAGATTTCTATGTGTCTGCCATTTTTAAAGGACAAGGCTGAAAGCTTTTCGGATACTATGGTTAAAAACACTCCAAACGGACTGATTGTTCTTAACGAAAATTTAGAGGTACAACAAATAAATGACGCGGCGAGAAGAATGATGAATATTCGCTCAAGTGCAGATATTCTTGGCGATTTAGTAGTCCGTGTTATGGACCCTCAGGAATTTGTAGAGGTTCTCAGTTCGGGCAGAGATATTCACAACAAGCGTGTATATCTTGCTGAATATAACCGCTATATCGAACAATCAGTAGTATATGATAGGGATTCACATCTTTTGATAGGTATTATGCGTGATATTACTGATGAAGAAAAAGAGCGCGAAAAGAAGGAGAATATAAGCCGACAGACAATTGAGGTAGCCGATAAGGTAGTAGATAAGCAGATGAGAATAGTTCAGGAGATTGCCTCCTTGCTTGGAGAAACTGCCGCTGAAACAAAAATAGCACTTTCTAAATTAAAGGAGTCGATTCAGAATGAATAATTTATGTGCAGATATCGGCTATAAAAGTATTAACCATCATGGTGAACAGCTTTGCGGAGACCATGTGGAAATTATTGAGCAAAGTGATAATTCGACCGTTGTTGTTCTTGCAGATGGTTTGGGAAGCGGAGTTAAGGCAAGTATTCTCTCGACGCTTACATCTAAAATTATTTCTACAATGATGGCGGCGGGATTGCCTATTGAGGACTGTGTGTCAACTATAGCGGCAACTTTGCCTGTTTGCTCGGTAAGAGGTGTTGCCTATTCGACCTTTACAATTATCCGCATAATAGATAATGAGAGTGCTGAAATTATTCAGTATGATAATCCGCATGTTATAGTGCTTAGAAATAATGCCAACTATGAATATCCCAGGACGGAGATGAATATTGACGGCAAAAAAATATATAAGACAGAATTAAAACTATGCGAAAATGATATATTTATAGCTATGAGTGATGGTTGCCCCCATGCCGGAATAGGGTTGGCATATAACTTTGGTTGGAAACGTGAAGACATTATAGATTATATGGAGGTTATGTGTGCAACTAATATGACGGCAAAAAATCTTTCAACAATCCTTGTTGATGAGTGCGACAGATTATATGGCAATAAGCCTGGTGATGACGCAACTGCATGTATTATTAAAATCAGAAAGCGCGAGCCTATGAATATACTCTTTGGACCTCCGTCAAACCGTGATGATGCCGAGAGGATGATGTCGCTTTTCTTTTCAAAAGAGGGAAAGCATATTATATGCGGCGGTACAACATCTTCTATTGCGGCAAAATATTTGGGAAAACCTCTGCAGGCATCATTGAATTTTGAAAAGTCAGATATTCCGCCAATAGCTAAAATCGAGGGTGTAGACCTTGTAACCGAGGGAGTTATAACCGTAAACAAGGTGCTTGAATATGCAAAGGATTATCTGGATAAAAACGAAATGTATGAGCAGTGGAATTTTAAGCAGGACGGTGCAGCACAGATTTGTCAGTTATTGTTTGAAGAGGCAACGGATATAAACTTTTATGTGGGAAGAGCAATAAACCCTGCACATCAAAATCCTGATTTGCCGATAAATTTCAGTATTAAGATGAATTTGGTTGAAGAACTATCAAAGTGTCTTAAGCTTATGGGTAAAAGAATTAAGGTGAGTTATTTTTAGGGAGGATAAACATTTATGAAAGTTAAAGTAACAATAATCGGAGCAGGCTCAGTGGGTGCAACAACAGCATATTCGCTTCTTGCCCGTGATGCGGCATCAGAAGTGGTATTGATAGACGTAAACACAGAAAAAGCATTAGGTGAGGCTCTTGACATTAAGCAGGCAACACCGTTTTTGGAGAACAGTGATATATATGCGGGTGATTACAGAGACGCCGTTGGCTCTCAGTTTGTTATTATAACAAGCGGTGTCGGAAGAAAGCCCGGACAGACAAGACTCGACCTTGTTAATACAAATGTTGGGATTATAAAAGATATAGCTCCTAAAATTACAAAATATGCTCCAAATGCAATGTACATAATTGTTGCAAATCCTGTGGATATACTTACATATGCATTCTTAAAATGTACAGGTCTTCCCAAAAATCAGGTTATCGGTTCAGGTACACTTCTTGATACTATAAGACTAAGAACACGTCTTGCCGAAATTTATAATGTAAATAAAAAACAAGTTCATGCCAATGTTTTAGGTGAGCATGGTGAAAGCTCATTTGTGGCATGGTCTACTGCAACTATTGCAGGTGTTCCGCTGTCAGAATACAGAGAATCACTTGCTACTGAGTATTTTCTTCCTTCTGAATATACTCACGAGGATGTAGAAAAGTATGTAAAGAAATCAGGCGGAAAAATTATAGAAAGAAAGGGTTGCACAGTTTATGGTGTGGCAACCTCATGTATGCACATTGTAAAGACTGTATGCGGTGATGCGGGAAGTGTTATGACTGTATCAACATTGCATGACGGTGAATATGGAATAAAAGATGTATGTCTTAGTTCTCTTGCAGTTGTTGATTCGACGGGAGTTCAGTCAATTGTTGCAAAAAAACTTGCTGATGATGAAATGAAAAGACTTTATGAGTCTGCAAATGTACTAAAGGGAATAATAAGAGATTGTGGTCTTTAATGAGTTTTGATTTTATATTTAAGAGAAGTGGAGAAAGGATTATAAAAATCAATGAGAAAATTCGACACTAAAGTACAGCATTTAAAATACAAGGTGCTTCGTGAAGTTGCAAAACACTCATGGAGCAATACATTAGCACAAAATGTTCTTGATATACCAAAAACAATAGTTCCGGGAAAAACACCAACAATGCGTTGTTGTGTGTATAAGGAAAGGGCTATTCTTGCAGAACGTGTAAAAATTGCAATGGGTGGCAATAAAGAAAACCCCAACGTTATAGAGGTAATTGAAGTCGCGTGTGATGAGTGTCCCGCGGCGGGATATGAGGTAACAGACTCATGCAGAGGTTGTCTTGCTCACAGATGTGAGGATGTATGTAAAAGGGGCGCAATCTCCTTTGATATTAACCATGTCGCACACATAGACAAGTCAAAGTGTGTTGAGTGCGGACAATGTGCAAAGGTATGCCCGTATTCTGCTATTGTCAATCGAAAGCGTCCGTGTCAGAATGCCTGTAAAATAAAAGCTATTTCAATAGATGAAGATAACGGAGCAGCAGTCATTGACAATGACAAATGCACATCCTGCGGTGCATGTGTATATCAGTGCCCGTTTGGTGCAATTATGGATAAGTCTTATATTCTTGATGTTATTGATATAATAAAGAATAGCGAAGAAAATAAGAATTACAAGGTCTATGCGATGGTTGCACCGTCAATTTCAAGCCAGTTTACTTATGCAAAGCTTGGGCAGGTAATAGCAGGGCTTAAAGAACTTGGATTTTACACAGTTGTAGAAGCGGCACTTGGTGCCGATATGGTTGCACAGGAGGAATCAAAGGAGCTTGCGGAGAAAGGATTTTTAACAAGCTCATGTTGTCCTGCATTTGTATCATATGTAAAATCCTCTTTCCCTGATATGGCGCAGTACATATCACATAATCTGTCGCCTATGGCAACACTTGCAAAGTACATAAAGGAAACAGATAAAAATTCAAAGGTTGTCTTTATAGGACCATGTACTGCAAAAAAATCCGAGGCGCAGCTCGAGAGTGTAAAACCGTATGTTGATGCGGTTATGACATTTGAGGAGCTTCAGGCGTTATACGACAGTAAGGATATTGATATTACAACTCTTAACGAAGATGTTTTGGATAATGCCTCATACTTTGGCAGAATATTTGCACGCAGCGGCGGACTTTCTGATGCAGTTAGGCAAGGATTAAAGGAACAGAATATAGATTTTGACCTAAAGGCAGTTCCATGTGATGGAATTGAAGAGTGCAGAGTGGCACTTCTTAAAAAGAGTAAAAATGTACTCGATGCCAACTTTATTGAGGGTATGGCATGTGTAGGTGGATGTATAGGCGGTGCAGGTTGTCTTACACATGGTGAAAAGAATAGAGCAGAAGTTGACAAATATGGAAGAGAAGCATTTGAAAAAACTATAAGTGATGCTATATCGGTTTTAAAGTAAAAAAAATGGCTGTTAAATTTCTTAACAGCCATTTTTTATTATATCAATAATTATCTGCGTAAATCTCAAAATATGCCTGAGGGTGTGCACATGTAGGACAAACTTCAGGTGCATTTGTGCCAACTACAATATGACCGCAGTTTCGACACTCCCATACTTTTACCTCGCTCTTTGCAAAAACCTCTGCATTTTCTATATTATGAAGAAGTGCACGGTATCTTTCTTCGTGGTGTTTTTCCACTGCAGCAACAAGTCGGAATTTTGCTGCAAGCTCGTGGAAGCCTTCTTTTTCGGCAGTTTCGGCAAAGCCTGCATACATATCTGTCCACTCGTAATTTTCTCCTTCAGCTGCACTCTTAAGATTTTCTTGAGTATTAGAAATGCCTTCCATTTCTTTAAACCACATCTTTGCGTGTTCTTTTTCGTTATCAGCTGTCTTTTGGAATAGAGCGGCTATCTGCTCATAGCCCTCTTTTTTTGCAACAGAAGCAAAGTATGTGTACTTATTTCTTGCCTCAGATTCACCTGCAAAAGCAGCCTCAAGATTTTTTTGTGTTTGTGTTCCATCGTATTTGCTCATTTTATATATCCTCCTTTTTGTTTAGTTTGTTCATAATTCATGAAGTTTATGTAATTATATTACATTACCCTGTTTATCAAATAAAGGCAACGGTGAAAGATATGTTATATCTTCTCTGTTTATTGCGTCGCCCTCAGCCAATACTGCCATCTTGCCCACAATGTTTCCCTCAGCAGTTTTAACAAGAGCTTCGATTGCCTCTAATGATTCGCCTGTGCTTATTACATCATCAACTATTAAAACTTTCTTGCCCTTCATTTGAGCGGCGTCATCTCCGCCTATACAAAGTGATTGCATACCCTGAGTTGTGATAGACTCAACCTCGACTGTAACAAGGTTATCCATATAAAGCTTGGGTTTTTTACGTGCAACTATGTATTTTTTGCCTGACATTTTTGAAATTTCGTGTGCAAGAGGAATGCCTTTACTCTCGGCAGTTATAATTATGTCGAATTCGGGAGCTTTCTTTAAAAGAGCGGTAGCGCTTGAGACTGTAATTTCGGTATCGCCAAACATTATAAATGCTGCAATCTGTAATTTATCATTTATAGGATACATCTTTAAATCTCTTTTTAAACCTGCAATTTCTATTGTATATTTCATTGTAATTCCTCCCGATTTATATACTGAAATGTTTAAAATTGTACCATATATATTATAATATATATATTTTTGGATGTCAAGGAAAAATTAAAAATAAAGCTATATATCGCATAAAAAAGGATTGCTGCAAAATGCAACAATCCATGGAATTATTCGTTATATTCAAGCTTTAAGTTCTCAACAAATGCTTCTTTAAGTGCAGTATCAAATTCGTTCCAGTCAGTTACAGGTTTATTATCTCCTGTTTCAAACTCAAACATATTCCATTCGGTGATAGGCTCACCGTTGCGTGAGAAGTTTTTGAATGTAATATCCTTGCTCTTGTGTTCTTCGTCATAACCAAAAACCTTTACCTTTGGCGGGTGAATTCCTAACATTTGGATATTTTCGAACAAAATGTTATCGGTTTTACCTCTGCGGGTACCTCCTGCAGAGTATTCGTGATGGTACATTGTTCTTACTGCTATCAGGTATGGAGTCCAGCCAAGAGTATTCTCATATGTATCATCGTCTGATTTTTGTCCCTTTGGATGTAAAATAATATCATCATACTCAACATTGATATTTCTGTAGATAACATCGTGAACGTGCGCATAATCAATATTAAAGCAATCGAATGCACCACAGTTAAAGTGAAGAATATTACAGTCCTCATATACAATATTGCACATTTCTTCTGCTTTTGTTTCTGCACCGATACAAAGACAACCCGAATAGTCTGCCCATAATACGCAGTTCCTTACGTTAATGTCTTTTGCAACATCATATACCTTGTCTTTTCGGTGTGATGCCTCAAAAACTGCTTTGTCAACATCGTCAGCAGTGTAGAAGTCAAAACCCTTTGTACAGATACAGTCATCGAATGTTCTTACAAAGCAGTTTTCAATAAGAACGTTTTTGCAGTTAACTGTGTTTATACCATCTGAATTATATTTCCAGCTGCCTATAATCTTAACGTTTGAAATATGTATATTTTCACATGCTATTGGCTTAATGTTGTAAAGAAGTGAGCCTCTTATTGTAATACCCTCAACCTCTATGTTTTCGCAATATTCAAACTGTATTGTGTGTTTGCGGATTGCATTTCTCTTCATAGCAGAGTTTGGTGAATCATCCACATCAAAAAGGATTTCTTCGTGGTGCTTACTGTTATCAAGGATACCGCGACCGATAATTTTAATGTCATGCGCGTCTATTGCGTGTACTCGTGTATAAAGAACAGCGCCCTCATCTATAAATAAAGTCTGACCGCTCTTAAGTTCAATAAGTTCTACATAATGCTCACCTTTTCCAAAATAAATAACATTCTCTGCGCGAAAATCAATATTATATAATTAAGGTAATTACATAACAAAGTGGAGATATATTTTATGTATGGATACAAAGTAAGATTTGAGGGTTTTCCAAAGACTGTTGTTGCTTGTGAAACCAAAGTAAAAAACTATAGCTGGAATAATTCACATCCTGATAATATGCTCGAAATCGGCATATCAAAGGCAGAGTATCTTGTGCGATACTTTAAGGGAAGAGAGCATATATATAAAAATGTCAATGCGCTTTCGTGCACAGTTGCTGAGGAGGGTGCATATTCAAAAAGTTTACCTGAAAAAGAAGTCAGTGTAACATCCGTTATAGTTACGTTTGATAAACTTAATATAGAAAAAAAAGAGCTTGACGTAAAGGACGCAAGAGACACCTCGGTAATTCTTCTTCCTGATTTTGCAGATGATATAACATCGGACAAGCTGATTGAATTTAATATATTGCTGCACAAATATATACATTATAATTCTGCGGATACTGAGCAATACAAGCTTATGCGCTATTCAGTATTTTACGAAATAATTGCAAAGCTCGACTCTTATGCAAGGCGTGAAATACTAAAAAATAACGAGGAGTTATATAAGTATAACCAATACTATATAAAGAAGGTAAATTCAATAATTCAAAAGTCATATAACAAGCGGATTTCGTGTGAGGATATTGCTAAAGAGATAGGAATATCAAACGGCTATCTTTCTGCAATGTACAAAAAAGCTACAGGAATAACTGTTTCGGACTATATTATAATGACGAGGATGAAAAAAGCGGAGGAGCTTTTAAAAGACCCCAATATACCAACCTCACGTATTGCGGCTGCGGTGGGGTATGAGAATGAAAGTTCTTTCAGAAAACGATTTAAAAAATATTTTGCTATGAATGTTAAAGAATACAGAATAATTAAGAATGGAAATGCCATGTATCACAATAAGCCGACTGTGCAGAGTGAATAAAAACCACGGTATTAAAGGATGTTTAACATCCTTTTTTTGTTTTGTTGTATTTGAAGCGGAAAAATGGGTAAGTATATATCAGGTGTTTTTATTTGTATAAACATAAGAAAAATGTAGAAAATATAATACAGGTAAAAAACCATATATGCAGAAAGGAGAACAAAACATGAAAAGACAACTGACAGCCGGGCAAATTATACTCTTTAAAAAGCACCTGTATCAGGAAGAAAAGTCAAGTGCAACGATTGAAAAGTATATACGGGATATAAGGGCATTTTACAGATTTATGAAAACAAAAGTCATAGAAAAGGATGACGTTATTTTGTACAAAGAGGAGCTAATAAGGCAATATATGCCGTCAAGTGTTAACTCAATGCTCTCATCAATCAACAGTTTCTTTGATTTTTGTGATTGGTACGAATTAAAGGTAAAGACGTTAAAAATTCAAAAACAGATATTTTTAAATAAGGAAAAAGAACTAACAAAGTCTGAGTATGAAAGGCTGTTAAATGCAGCATGGAAGAATAAGAATAAAAGACTTTATTATATAATGCAGACGGTGTGTGCAAGCGGAATAAGAATTTCGGAGTTGAAATTCATTAACACTGATGCAGTAAAAAACCAGAGAGCAGCTGTCAGGTGTAAGGGTAAAATCAGGTATGTGATACTTCCTAAAAGCTTGTGTATGCTGCTTATGGACTATATAAAAAAGAACAAAATAAAAAGCGGACCGATATTTGTTTCTAAAAATGGACAACCGTTAAACCGCACAAATATCTGGAAAGAAATGAAACAACTGTGTGAAGCAGCAAAAGTAAGCAAAACAAAAGTATTTCCCCACAATTTGCGACATCTGTTTGCACGCACTTTTTATTCTCAACAAAAGGACATCGCTCGTCTTGCAGACTTACTTGGTCATTCAAGCATAAACACTACAAGGATATACACCATAGAAAGCGGAGAAATTCATCGCAGACAAATTCAAAAAATGGGATTAGTATGTATGAGGGCATAAAAAAACAACATAATTAACATTATGTTGTATAAAATGTGCCAGTTGGCAAACATATTAAGTATTTGACTTGTCAAGTATATCATTAAACGAGCCTTTTGTCAATACATAATATGAATTTTAATAAATATAAACATAAAAATGAGAGCAATGTTGGGGAATTTTAAAAACATTGCTCTATTTGTTGTGTAAAAAATTTTTTATGGGGGATTTTTTTCGAAAGTAAATTAAAAATAAAAATTTTTTACAACATAATGTTAATTATGTTGTAGTAGTATCAGCAGAAAATATTATTTAAAACATTTAAGGAGGATGGGCTAATATGGAATATGAAAGCAGTATAAATCCAGACACAATTATTATAGTTCTATGTATATCCCTGATTGTTGTCCTGCTTGTTTTGATTTACATAGCGAGTGTAATTATACCGTTTTTAAAAGACAGAAAGTACATAATAATTGAGATGGAGCGCAGCAGTGGTGCGGAATATGAGTACTGGAAGAAAGAACTAAAAAAACTCTATAAATATTATATACCAATAATTGGCAGATTTCTAAGATAATTAAACAGCTAAGGCTGACTAATTATAAATATTAAAAAAGAAAGAAGGAATTTTAAGTGAAACTTAAAAAAATGTTATGCTCTATTATTGCATTGGCAATGGTATTGAGCACAATGAATTTTACAGTGTTGGCTGATGTTCCGGAGCCTACAGCTCCGCAAATTGACATTGTTTCAATTATGGACAACAGACAATCAACAGAAAATTGGATAGATAATGCAGACACAACGTGGTTTAACGCAACAAATACATCCTACGTTATTAACAGTGCTGCCGAACTTGCAGGTCTTGCAAAACTTGTAAATGAGGGAACAAGCTTCAAAAATAAGACTGTTACCCTTGGTGCGGACATCGACCTTAAAGAAGTGGACTGGACTCCTATAGGTGGCGGTGCGAGTGGAAAATATTTTACAGGTACATTTGATGGTAATAATCACAAAATCTCTAATCTGTGGGTTGCTTCCTCAAATAGCAGTATTGGTTTGTTTGGATATATCGGTGCTACAGAAACAGGTCTTGCTACAATTAAAAATCTTATAGTAGAAAATGCAACAGTAGTAAATGCCAGTGCTGATGGTGTTGCTGTGGTTGTTGGTTTTTCGGGAGCAGATGGACGTGTTGAAAACGTAACTGTAAAAGGCAAACTGAATATCCAGGGTTACAGAGGAGTTGCCGGAATTGTTGGTAAAGGTTATGCTGATATATACAATAGTACTGTAGAAGCAGAGGGAACAATTGCCAGCAAGTTCTGGTGTGCCGGCGGTATCATTGGACACAGCGATGAACCTTGTGTAACTATTGAGAAATGTAAGGTTATTGGTATAGGCGATGGTCTTACAATTGACGGTGGTTCATATAATGGTGCCGGCGGTATAGGTGGATATGTTGCAGATGGTTCAACAGTAAGCGAATGTCTCGTACAAAACATTGCTATAGACGGCGATAACTATTATTATGGTGGTTATTTATGCGGTAATGGAAAAACTGCCGAGAACTCAACAGTTATTAACGCGAAATTCCTTGTTGCAGGTACACCCAGTAATGAAGCTCATGATGCCACTTCTGTAACAACAGCTGTTGCAGAAGTTGATGGTGTATATTATGAGGATATTCAATCTGCACTAAAAGCTATAAAAGAAAATTCTGTATTTAATCTTTTAACAGATGTTACAGTTGACTATGACTGGGACAGAAGATACGCAGGTGCAACAATTACAGTGCCGGCAACAGTTAATGGTAATGGAAATACTATTAAATTTACAGGGAAGATAAGCGAAGGACAAAACTATCACTCGGCATTCCGAACAGAAGCTGATGTTGTATTTAAGAATCTCACAGTAGATATGAGTGAGGCAACAAGTGCGAATAGTACAAGAATGCGTGCAATATCTTCAAAGTTTGGTGTTACAATCGAAAATTGTACATTTATTGGTAATGCTACATATACAAACACCAGAGCAGTTATATATGGCGAAGGTGGCGGAAGTGCTATAGGTAATGTAACTGTAAGTGTTGCAAACTCTACATTTACAAATTGGACAAAGGGCTTTTCTGACAACGAAAATGGTCAAGACGCTAAAAATGTAACAGTTAGTGGTAATACATTTACAAATGCAGATGTTTATGTAAGTGCACACCAAACAGCAACATTTACAAATAATACACTTAATAATTCGTGGGCAGACATCAGGTCATACACAACAGATAATAAACTTAATGTAGTTGCAACAGACAACACACTTGCAGAAAACACAGATATAAAGCAAAATTTCATTAAAGCAGGCGGAACTGTTGAAGCACAACAAGGCTTTATGTTACCACCGCCACCATCACTTCCAACTGCAACTGTGTCAGAGCTTGATACTGAAGAAATAAATCTTACATCTCCTCTCACTTTTGCGCTAAACTTTAAAGCTGACGATGCTACTGATAAGCAACTTGCTTACTATAAAGACTGGTATGCAGATTATGTATTAACCGTCAACAAAACTACAACTTTTAATGCTAATGGAAACGCGGATGGTTATCTTGCAGGACAATATGATGCTTGGAGCGAAAATTGGGTATATGTACCTTTTGATGATGTAACACTTGAGGCAAACACATCGTTAAGAATTATGGAATATGCTATGGAGCTAGTGGGAAGTTCTGGTCTTAAGCTTACATACAATGATGTATA
>JAZNPJ010000111.1:0-3884 GCA_045589635.1 Clostridia bacterium | reverse complement strand
TCTATATTACTTATATGATAATACTTATTATTGTATGCGACTTTTTAATAAAACTATATGATATGTTAAAGGGTGTAAGGTTTAGAGGATATTTTGCAATAGTTACAACTATTTTATTTATATTCTCGGGTGTACTGACGGTATGTCGTGAATATATATCCGGGGGACAGTATCAGACATTCAGTAAAGATGATATAAATACAGCTGAGTATATAAAACATAATACTCCAAAGGAGGCTGTATTTCTTACAGGTACCGGACACATTAACCCTGTTGTTACTCTTGCAGGGCGCAGTCTTTATGTCGGCTCATCATTGTATGTTCATTTTCATGGTTATAATGATGAGTATAGTAAAAGAAATGACGAAGTCAATCATATATATAACTCATCAGCGCGTCAATTAGCGCAATTTTGTAAAGAAAAAAATATATCATATGTTTTTGTCGGCCAGCATGAAAGACAAAATATTGATTTAAATATATTAAGTGATTTTGAGTGCATTCACAAATCAGGCAACAATATGTTGTATAAAATACAATAATAACAGAGAGGAAGAAATTCAATGGAAAAGGTTAAGCCAAGAACACTAACGGGGTTTATGGAACTACTGCCGCATGAACAGATAGAATTTGAAAAAATACTTTCAATACTAAGAAAAAATTATGAAAAATACGGATTCTATCCATTAGATACACCTGTGCTGGAAAGCTCAAGTGTTTTATTGGCAAAAGCAGGCGGTGAAACTGAAAAACAAATATATCGTTTTAAAAAGGGCGATAGCGACCTGACGATGAGATTTGATTTAACAGTGCCTCTTGCAAAGTATGTAGCAATCAACTATAACGATTTATGCTTTCCGTTCAAGCGTTATCAGATTGGTAAGGTCTACAGGGGAGAGCGTGCACAAAAAGGCAGATACAGAGAGTTTTATCAGGCGGATATTGATATAATTGGCGATGGCGAATTAAGCGTTATGCATGATGCAGAAATACCCGCGATAATTTGTGATATTTTTAAGGGGCTTGGCATAGACGGATTCGAAATAAGAATAAACAACAGAAAAATTCTTACAGGTTTTTTTGAGATGCAATCTCTTGCAGATAAAACAGAAGAAGTTTTGCGTGTTATAGATAAGCTTGATAAGATAGGAAAAGAAAAAGTTATTGATGAGTTGTCTGAACTTGGAGTTTCTAGTGAAAAGTCTGCTGAAATTCTGAACTTTATAGGAATTTGCGGAACAAATGAGGAAAAGCTTACCCAGGCAAAGAAATATACTGGTAAAAATGAAATTTATGATAAAGGTTATGAAGAACTGAGCCTTGTTATAAATGCAATAAAAGAATTCGGTGTAAGTGATGAGAACTATATGATTGACCTTTCAATAGCACGAGGTCTTGATTATTATACAGGCACTGTATATGAAACTACAATCACAGACCACCCCGAATTCGGAAGTGTTTGCAGCGGCGGAAGGTACGATAATCTTGCGGAATTCTATACTGACCAAAAACTTCCGGGTGTGGGAATTTCGATAGGTGTAACAAGATTGTTTACTGTTTTAAACGAAACGGGATTTTTTGACAAAGAAAAGACTACTCCAATAGATATATTAGTTGTTCCAATGACTGATAATCTGAATTATTGTATAAATGTAATGTCTAAATTAAGAGAAGCACAAATAAAAGTACAGACATACTACGAAGATAAAAAATTCAAGAAAAAAATGAACTATGCAAATAAAATTGGGGTTCCGTATGTTGCAATTATCGGTGATGACGAAATAGCGCAAAATAAAATTGCACTAAAGAATTTTGAGAGCGGCGAACAAGTTATTTGCACCGTTGAAGAAGCAATAGAAATACTTAAATAAAAACATCAAAAAGGAAAAAACGTATGAAACAGGAAAATAAAATGGGTACTATGCCCGTCAACAAGCTTTTGATTACAATGTCTTTGCCTATGATGATTTCGATGATTGTTCAGGCATTATACAACATAGTAGACAGTATTTTTGTAAGTATGATAAGTGAAAATGCGCTTTCTGCCGTATCACTTGCATTTCCGATACAAACGCTGTTAATTGCAGTTGCAACCGGCACAGGTGTCGGTGTTAATGCAGTATTATCAAGAGCTTTAGGCGAAAAAAATCCCGAAAAAGCAAGCAGTACTGCAATGCATGGTATTTTTCTTTCGTTGATGAGTTTTCTTGTTTTTGTTATTATTGGAATATTTGCAATAAAACCATTCTATAGAAGTCAGACCATTGGTGCTGATATAGAAATATTTAACTATGGTGTTCAGTATACAAGCATAGTTTGTATTGCGTCTTTTGGAATATTTGGGCAAATTATATTCGAAAGACTTCTGCAATCCACCGGTAAGACAATTTATAGTATGTATGCTCAGGCGTCAGGTGCAATAATAAATATAATTTTTGACCCCATCTTAATATTTGGCTTATTTGGAATGCCAAAACTTGGTGTTGTCGGCGCGGCTATTGCAACTGTTCTTGGACAAATTGTTGCCGCATGTGTTGCAATATTCTTTAATATTAAAGTAAATAAAGAGATTAAGCTATCATTAAAAGGCTTTAAATTGGATAAAAAAATTATAGGCACAATATACACAGTTGGAGCACCATCAATCATTATGCAGGCAATAGGCTCTGTTATGAATTATGGTATGAATTTAATTCTTATTGGCTTTACATCTACTGCAACTGCAGTGTTTGGAATTTATTATAAAATACAAAGCATATTCTTTATGCCGGTATTTGGTTTAAACAACGGTATGGTTCCCATTGTTGCATACAATTATGGTGCACTTAACAGAAAAAGACTTGTTAAAACTGTAAAGCTAAGCATTATGTATGCTATGATTTTGACAATTACAGGTTTTTTAATATTCCAGATTATGCCCGAAAAACTACTGGGATTGTTTGACGCATCAAGCAATATGCTCGAAATTGGTATTCCCGCGCTCAGAATTATTTCGATTTCGTATCTTGCAGCAGGTTTTTGTATAGTTGCAGGCAGTGTTTTCCAGGCCTTGGGCAACGGAATGTACAGTCTTATTGTTTCAGTTGCAAGACAACTTGTTATACTTTTACCAATGGCATTCATTCTGTCAAAACTTGGCGGTCTTATGGTTGTATGGTGGGCATTCCCGATTGCGGAAATTATGTCGTTTGCAGTATCATCATTATTTTTATTTAGAATAAATAAGAGCATTATTTCGAAAATTCCTGATGGAAATATATAATTAAGGAGAGGGTAAAATGGCTAAGAAAATAGCAAAAAAATCTGCAAAAAAAAGTGCAGATAAAAAGTCTGTTTCAAAAAAACAACCCAATAAATGTACAACCAATGTTTTTGGAGTATATTGTACCTCCGGTCTGCTTGTAAGTATATTTTTAGCAATATTTATATACTTTAATATAGACGACGGAGGAATTATTGGTGGTGCAATACACGATGTAATGTTTGGTATCTTTGGTTTTATGGCATATTTTTTACCACTTCTTATAGGTGGTGTAACAATATATTACATAATCAATAAGTCAGTAAAGGATTTTTGGTTAAAGATGGCTTACGGATTTGGAATTCTCATTTCTGTAGGCGGTATTTTGAGTATTGCATACCTTATAGAAAATTATTATGCATTCCATTGGGGTATAATGGGTATAGGCGGTGGTATTGTAAGTACATTTATTGCCACAAGCATGGTAAAACTTGTTCAAAAAGCTGCAACTGTTTTGATACTTATATTACTTTCTGTATGGTTTATTAGCAAACTTACCAATGTATTGATTTATTCATATCTTGGCAAGTGGACACTAATAGGCGCAAAAAAACTATGGGGCTGCATTCTTACCCTCTTTAAT
>JAZNPJ010000110.1:0-10117 GCA_045589635.1 Clostridia bacterium | reverse complement strand
GCTTTTCAAATTTTTCTTTTATTTCCATAGAGTCAGAAGAAAGACAACCTGTTCCTCCACATAGAAGTATGGCACGCTTACCGTCTGCACCGCTTATTTTAGTTTCAAGTGCTTCGGTACAGCTGCAAATTTTAGCATCTAATTCAGCAAATGTTTTCATTATTCTACACCTCCGGCACGATAATTTTCAATTATAGGCGCAACCTTATCTACTGACAATTTCGGATACACCTTTCCGTTAATAGTAACCGCCGGTGCAATACCGCAGGCACCTATACATCTTAGAGCATCAATTGTGAACATTCCGTCTTCTGTTGTCTGACCTGGTGCAATACCAAGAATTTCGCAGAACTTATCCATAACAAGTTGTGCACCTTTAACGTAGCATGCAGTTCCCATACAACATCCGATAACATACTTACCCTTCGGTTTTAGCGAGAAGAATGAATAGAATGTTACAACACCATAAATTTCTGCTACAGAAATTCCTGTTTTCTCAGATACTATTTGCTGAACATCAAGCGGAATATATCCATATTCGTTTTGAATATCACTAAGTATCATCATTAGCGGAGTTTTTTCATTTGCATATCTATCACATATTTCGCAAATCTTTTTAATCCCTGTTTCGCTGATATGAGCCATCATTAGTCCCCTCCTGAATATATTTAACAGTTTTCACTGTGTTTTTACATGTTTATATTTTATATCAAAAAGCAAAGTATTTTAATTATTATTTATATTTAGTCATCTATACTATTATCTGTTGCACGGGCAAAAATTGCTTCTACCTCTGCAGATGGTGCTTTGTCTATAAGTGTTACAATAAATGCTGCAACAGCACCTATTATAAAGCCAGGAATAATCTCATAAACTCCTGTTAATGCAGTAAGTGCCATTCCGTTTGATACAGGTAGCCACAACCACAGCATATCAACAACTGCACCGACTATAATACCTGTAACTGCACCCTTATATGTAAATCTCTTCCAGAATAGTGAGAAAATTACAGCCGGTCCGAATGCTGCACCAAATATTCCCCATGCATTAGAAACAAGGTCCATAATTGCTTGTGCGGCTTTTCCCTTACTGCTTGCAATAAAGAATGCAACAACTGCGATTATAATAACAATAACACGGCTTACCCAAAGCATTTCTTTGTTTGTAGCTTTTTTTCTTATAATAGGCTTATACAAATCAGTTGCAAATGATGACGCCGCCACAAGAAGCTGTGAATCAGCAGTCGACATACTTGCCGCAATAATAGCTGCAAGGAGGATTCCGGCAATGAATGCAGGGAATACATCACGTGCAAGCTCAACAAATATAAGTGATTGTTTACCCTCTGCCAAAAGGACTGCAGAAAGGTCGGTGCCATTTGAATACACAAACATTCTGCCAAGATATGCAATTACGATTGTTGCTGCAAGCGAAAGAACAACCCAGATAATTGCAACTGTTGCAGACTTTTTAACCATAGACGGCTTTTCGATAGCCATAAATCTGACAATAATATGTGGCATACCAAAATATCCAAGTCCCCAGCCAAGCCCTGATATTATATCTTTCCAGCTTGCATTAAAGAAGTTTGCAACAAACTCAAATTCTTCTCCGTTTGGTCCTGTATATACGGTAGCAAGTGCTGATGTGTCAAGATTTCTTGTAAAGCCCACAACAATCGGCACAATCAAAAGTGCTCCAATCATCAGAAGTCCCTGAAAGAAGTCTGTCCAGCAAACTGCACTAAAGCCGCCAAGGAATGTGTATACTACCACAATAGCGGCAAATATCAACATTGCATTTGTTCTTTCAAGATTTGGAACAAGTGTTGTAAATACATCCGCCCCTGCAACGAACGCTGATGCCACATAGATTGTAAAGCATACCAAGAATACAATAGCACATATAATACTTACTGTATGGCTCTTTGTCAGAAATCTGTTAGAAAGGTACTGAGGGAGTGTAATAGCATCGCCTGATGCTTTTGAGAACTTACGTAGTCTCTTTGCAACTAAAATCCAGTTTGCAGCGGTACCTATTGCAAGTCCGATACCAATCCATGCCTGACCAAAACCGAATGCAAGAATACTTCCGGGAAGTCCCATCAAAAGCCATGCACTCATATCTGATGCCTGCGCACTCATTGCAGTTACCCACGGTCCCATAGCTCGACCGCCAAGGAAATAGTCCTTTTCAGTTACGTTTTTAGACTTTATAAAGAAATAAAGCCCAATAAAAATCATTGTTACAAAGTAAAATACAAATGCAAAAATATCCATTTTTTAATCTCCTTTTTTGTTTGTGTAATTTATATTTTTTCTGTAGTTTTGGTGGTTTTATATAAAAATTCCCACATATGTTAATTGTATCACAACATTATAAATAAATCAATACATAATTACAAAAAATACACCAAAATTTATAACAAAAAAATTCTTTATCACACGCCGCAAGGCGTATTTTACATTGCGCACCAATATTTTACTCACAAAGTGCATTTCACAAATCAGCAAGAATTTATTTCATCGAAAAAAGCACTTCCGAAGAAGTGCTTTTTTCTTATACGCCCGAAGGGATTCGAACCCCCGACCTACTGGTTCGTAGCCAGTCACTCTATCCAGCTGAGCTACGAGCGCATCTATGACTTTTTGTCAACAAAGGCAATTATACCATAATCAGCAAGCAATGTCAAGTACTTTTTAAAATTTACTCTTACCTTTATTGAGTTTTTTAATGCAATCAAAAAAATATTACACTTTAATTGATTAACTTAAAACCTGTAATGCTGTATAGTTAAATTAATAAGGGACGGATTTCTCCGTCCCTTGTGTTTTTAGCAAATCATAAACTACCATAAAATTATTGAAGATACATTGTTAATAGTGTTTTAAGAGGTTTTTCGTTGCCATTTTTATCAACTGTTCCGTCTGCAAAGTCAAACACAGGGACACGGAAACCGTCTACAACACGATATCCTGTTAGCCTGCAAAGAGGTAAATTAATGGTGCGATAAAGTAATTGTGCCATTTCAACTCTTGTAATCTCTCTGTTGGCTCCTACCCCCATTTCATTGGTATCTATTATCTTGTATACATATGCCAATTCCATCCATGAATCATACCAATTATCGCCCTCCTCTGTAATTAGCGAATTATAGCCTGCGGAAGATAAGCACATTTTTATAGCTTCTGCAATTGTTATGCATTTATCAGGGTCAAATGTGCCATCTTCATATCCATTCACAAGATTCAAATTTACGCAATGATTTATATAGTTTATAGCCCAGTGGTTATTGTCAACATCAGAAAAAATATTTTGAGTTTCTTCTGAATTTTCTGTTTCACTAAAACCTGTTACAGTGGAAATCATCTTTGCAAACTCGGCTCTGGACAAAAAGCTCGTGGGTTTGAACGTGCCATCATCATAGCCAGACAAGACATTCAGCTCTGTTAATAATTTTACGGACTCATCATTACAATCACTATACGCAAATGCCGAAACTGAAGATGTCATTACTAATAATGATAATATTGTTGAGATTATTTTTTTGTTCATAGTTGTTACCTCCTTATAGTTGATATAAATACTATATCATACTTGTCAGATTTTGTAAATACGTTCGGAAATAATTTCCATATACCACTTTCCTTTTTTTCTTTTCTTGGTTAAATTATACAAAAAAACGTCCCTTTTGTCAATATACGCTCTGGGACGAAACGTATACAATTCAGGGACGAATTGTAATTTTTTTTAAATTACTATATAAATTTTACTAACATGTTAATTTTTATACAGATATTTGTCATGTTACAGGAGAATATCACACCCAAAAAAATTTTCTTCTTCAAAAAAATCAATAATTCCATCGTGTACTTTAACTATCTTTTCTATATTCTTTATTCCCAATCCATGACTTTCTTTATCTTGTTTTGTTGTATGTAAATCGGGATTACTGTCTAATACAGACTTATTTATTGAGTTTGTCATCAATATTGAACATCTATTATCCTGTTTTTGCACACTTAACTTAATTTCTTTATCACTTGTATCTCGTGCGGCTTCTATGGCATTATCAAACAAGTTGCCGAATATTATGCCAATTTCATCAGGCGATAAATCATTTAGCGTATTATTCATAATAGCTGTACGAACTTTTATTCCATATCTTTCGCACACCGCAATTTTTACATTTGCAATAGCATCAAAAAATGCATTGTCTGTTCTTACAAGACTTCTTATACCATTAAGATGATTTTTTGTAACGGATTCTATGTATTCTTTTGCCTTGCTTTTATCCTCATCCACAAGTGCAGAAATGGTGTCTAAATGTTTTGTCATATCATGGCGAATGTTGCAGGTTTTAGAATATAGATTTTCTACTTCTTGAACATACTGCCTATCACTATCATTTTTTTGTTTGAGTGCTCGAATTTCTAATTCTTTTTGGCTATCTATATTTATTTTTATAAAAACGTAATATGTAAGTATATTTACAAGCATAACTCCTACTACTGCCATTAGAAGTTCATGCTTAAGTTCACTGTGCTGTAAAAACACTTGCATAATTCCAACCATTGATATTTGTGCAACAACTGGCATTGTAACAAGCAAAAGTACGTTTTTCTTCCTCGCAATATTATTAAATTTTAGTTTTAGCAATACTATACAAGCTATAATCAAAATCATCTTACTTATTACTATCAAGCTAATTCTTTCTATAGTCATTCCAAACAACTGACCATTTAAATTAGAAAACATTATGCTTACCAGCAAATGCGACAATAATGCAATACAATATACTATGCAATTTACAAACCCCGACATAAATAGTTTTGTATATATATCACCCTTTAACAGTATACAAGTGTATGTAAAATGCACCAATATAAATATTAACCCTAAAAAACCCTCATACAAATATAATGAATTAAAGTATGTTAGTAATGCAACAGTCAAGACTAATGATACAAAAAAACCTATTACTTTCTTTATTCCGGTAAATTTACAACCGAAATACATAAAAAAGAATAGCACTATAATCACATTCTCAAATATATTTACTCCAAATTCAAATAAACTTACCATCTTAAATCCCTCTTGAACTTCCCATATAATTTTTGAGCCTTTCTCCTTGCTTCTGTATTACGGGTTACCGGAAGTTCTTCTTTATTTCGCATAATAACCACTTTTGAATTAAAGTCAAAAATAAACCTGGAATTTAAAACATATGAACGATGTGTCTTAACAAATCCATGCTCCTCTAATTGTTCATAAACCACCTTTAATATTGCACGAATTTCTTTTATACTTCCGTCAGAATAATAAGCCACTATGTAATTTCTTTTACTTTTAAAATACATAATTTCGTTGACATTTATATCAACAATGTCATCATTCACAAATATATGTGCAATTTCTTTACTCTTTTGTACGCGTATTAATTTTTTTACTAAGTCAAAAAGAACATCATCAAGTTTTTTTAAATCACTTTTATCAATAAAATAATACGGTCGATAGTCATATGCCTGATATGCATATTCTCTATGTGCAGTTACAAAAATAACAGGCAACTCAGGTTGATAATTCTGCAACTGCTGCACAGCTTCAAAACCCGAGAGTTCAGGCATATCTATGTCCACAAGCGCTATATCAACAGTATTTTTTTGACAATATTCTATCAAATCAATTCCGTTCTTTAATGGGGTTACGTTATATTCATAACCGCCTTTTTGCATTGCTTCATCAACTCTTTTTAGTAATTCTTCCAAAAACTTTGGATCATCATCACAAACTATTAAATTAAATCTTCTTTCCATACTTCAACCTCTGTCTTAGATGTATTATAATTATATAATGGTGAAAAAATGTTAGTCTTTGACAATTATTTGATTTAGTAAGATATTTCTATGCGGCAAGTTTACTCTTGCCACATAGATTTTAGGTAAAATTACTTAAAATAGTAGTCAATTAACATATCAACGATATCCTCATCCCACGTTTCGTGCAAAATGTCAGGAATATCGCTTATAAGGATAAGACCTTTGCTGTAAAACACTTCTTTTCCAATTGCTTCTGTACAAGCACGAAGCGGAAGAAATGTTCGTCCTTCTCTTATAATAGGTGCAACATCAAGAGCTTTCTTTTCGCCGTTTATGATTATTTCCGGCACACCTATTGTTAGCGATATTTTTCTATCTGAAAAGCTAATATTGACAGTTTGTGTTTCTTCTATCCATTCAACTTGTCCGTTATAATTTTCACTGATAAATCTTACAGGAACATAAGAACGGTCATTTTCAACAAACACCTTAACATTTGGATTTTCTATATCAATTTGCTGTTCAACATCATTCACATATGCCCTGTTGCTGCCCACATATAAAGCGGTGTATTGTAAGTCCGCTGCAAATGCTGACGTTGATATGACAAACGATATAAATATTAGTATGTATGCTATTCTTTTCATAATAAATCTCCCTAATCTTTCATTTGGTTGCAGGTTGCGACACAAGGGATACATTCCCTTGTGTTATATTTTATGGTTTTTCCTCAATATCGACCACAGTCCATCTTTTACCAACTTTTTCTATACTCCATTTCGAGTATACATTTGATGATCCTGAAATTGTATGGCCATTAATATCATACATAATATAACTATATTTAACATACATTATACCTTTGTTAAAATTATGTACAACAAAGATTCTATTTATTTTTGTATCAGTGTTTTTGTATGTAGTATTTTCAAACGAAGGTACTTTGTATCTTTTGAGTTCCTCATATGATATATTTTCATCCATATTATTATTTACAACATTATAAAAATCCTCAACTACGGAATTTGTGGTACATAGCATAGCTAAATAATATCCTGCAATCAAAATCAAAATAAATAATATTGCTAATTTCTTTTTCATGTAAACTTTACTCCTATTCAATGTAACCTTTTATAGCATCATCTCTTATCCTAACAACGAAAACCATTTCATCCTTAAAATATGAAGTAAGGTCTTGTTCGTAACGATTCGTAGTATGTCCTGCAAAATATATTTTATTGTTCTCGATTTTGCTGACAATCGTTGCATGATATATTTCTCTATTATCTCTATCTGCAAAATACATTAAATCTCCAACCTGAATATTATTGTTTTTTATATTATACTCCATTCCTTCCTTAGACCAAAGCTGTAATACTTCACCCTCAATAAACCCATGATAAGGATTGGAAAAATATTCAAATTGATTCTTAGCCAATCTCCACGATTCAGATACGTTCCATTCATACTTATAGTTATTATGCAATAATCCTTTTATATTAAGTCCTCCTATTTCATTTCCTTTATATGAATACCAATGTTTTTTTAGTTCTATATCTCCTGCATACAAACATTGCGATACAAAATTTGCACAATCTGTTTTGTAACTATAATATTCCTTATTTCTGTCATCCCACCATTTGTTTATATACTCTTTGACTTTTTCTCTATCATATAAGCCCGTAGGATCAATTTTATTTATAGGATTACTTTCACAATACACATACCAATTAAGTCCATCATGAGCAGGGTCTTCGTTGATGAATCGTCCTGTTTGCGGGTCATACATTCTTGCCCTTAAGTACACAAGTCCGCTTTCTGTATCGGTATATTCACCACGATAACCAAACGGATTGTAAATTGTATTATCTGTTGTTTGATTTCCGTAAGCATCAAATATATAATCGGCAACGATTGTTCCGTTACTATCTGTCAATGCAGAGACATCACCCTGACCATTATAAAGGTAATACAAGCCATCATCATTCTTTATAATTTCCAAGCCTCTGTAATACTCGTTTGTGTCATCAGTTGTGATTTCCTCTATTACATTAGCATTGTCATAAACAAATGTTGTTGTGTTACCACCAACAGTTTTTGAGTGTCTTAATCCATCAGGTGAATATGCATAATTTGAAACAACTCCATTTGTATCAACCCCTATAAGTTGATTATAACAGTTATATTCATATAATGCAACATAATTGTTTGAATTATTGGAAATTGTATAATCACCCGACATACCCTCTGTATATGGCTGATTAACCATTACGGCTTTTGTAATCTGATTGCCGTTGTAGTCATAGAAAAAATTAGTGGTTGTGGTTACATCGCCGTATTCTTCAATACTCTCTGTCAATCTGTTATTCAAATCATACGAATAAGTTGTTGTAGCCTCACCGTCTGACATAGTAATACGATTACCAAAATCATCAAAGGTGTATTGTGTATCATTTTCACTTACAAGACGATTCATTGAATTATAAGCATAATTTGTAGTTTGTCCGTTCGATACCTTTGACTTTTGATTTCCGTTCAGGTAATACAAATATGTTTCGCTCAATTTATCGCCCGCAGTCTGACTTGTAAGCATATTTGCTATATTATAGCTATAATTTGTAGTCTCACCGTCTGTAATTACAGTTTGAGTTCTGTTGTTTTTGTTATCGTAACTATATGTCGCAATAACAGTACCATTTTCACTTACACTTGTTAAGCGATTAAGCCTATCATATACATAGGTTTGATTCATTTCTATTTCGTCATTCCTTGTTAGTGTGAAGCTTGTACGATTTCCATTGGAATCGTAGGTAAACGCCTTAACTGTTCCCAAAGCAGAATCCGTTTCGGAAACAAGTTGTCCTTTATCGTTATACGCATAACTAATGGCTGTTGTGCCATTTTGCATTGATAATGGTTGCCCTGTTAAACCATAAGTTGTTGTTTGAGCATTTGTTCCATCTGACAACTCTTTTGTTTTTAACTTACCCAATCCGTCATAGGTAAAATTAAATGTACTTCCATTTCTGTCAGTGCTAGAAAGCAACAAGCCATTTGCAGTATCATATGTATTGCTTTCAGTATTATTAAGCGCGTCTGTTGTTGAAATAAGTCTGTCCAAACTGTCATAGCTATATTTTTCAACTGCATATTCGGCATCATCACCTGTTATAACATCATCAAGTCCATTAATTATAAGTGGCGAATGAAGTCCTGTATATACACGAAGTAAATTTCCTTTTGCGTCGTAATAATTTTGAACATAATTTGATTTTTCGACATCATTTGTTTCTGTCATAACAAGCTGATTGCGGTTATTGTAAGTATATTTTACTTCGTTATAGCTTTCACTTTCTCCTGCTGCATTGGTATAAACACGCTCTTT
This sequence comes from Clostridia bacterium, assembly GCA_045589635.1. GTDB lineage: Bacteria > Bacillota > Clostridia > UBA1381 > UBA1381 > Ornithomonoglobus_A. Next base: position 913 of record JAZNPJ010000110.1, on the reverse strand, counting down.
GACAAGATTTCCGTTGTTATCATACCACATCTGTTTTGTAGAGTAGTATAATTTTCCGTCTTTTTCTTCAAATGGTGTCTTTTGTTCAATAACTCTGCCTAGATTATCGTATTTGTATTCTGTAGCATAGTTATTTGCATCATAAACCTTTATCATTCTGCCAAGCTGGTCGTATTCTGCTCTTGTAACATTGCCAAGCTCATCCGTTTCTTTTACAGGGTTACCCATAAAATCGTATTCAGTTTGATGTGTTTCGCCCCATCCCTCGTTATTTGCTCTTGCTGATTTTATGGATGTTATATTACCTACATAGTCTGTTGTATACGTTTCGCAATCACTTCCAACCTCTGTTTTGATTTTGTTTCCGTATTTATCATAATAGGTACTTGTAACAACGGACGGATTGTTCTCATCACCAACAACTGTTACGGTTTCTTTGCGATAATCAGCAGTTACCTCGTAGGAGTATGTTTCTTTATAAATCAGTGTTCCGCTATTATCATAAACCTCTTTTGTAAGCGGTCTTTGGAGTGTATCGTGGGTGTATTGGGTTCTGCACTGTTCAAGTTGTTGGTTGTTTTCATCAGTATCATCTGTATAAATAACTTCCGTCTCTAAATTACCAAATGCATTATAATACAAAAAGTTATGGTCAACAAATAAAGATTGATAGTATATCTTTTCAATTTCCCTGCTTGGAGTATAATAAGTTCTGATATAATTTCCTAACTCGTCCCTTTCTCTAGTATAATATGCACTATATGAATATGTCTTAAAGCTTCCGTCAGGATGTACTATTTCATAAACCCTATTAATATCATCATAACTATAACTTGTTGTATTTCCATTTGCATCTGTCTTTGTTATTTGATTACCCCAATAATCATAAGTAGCATTAATCGAAACATCTTTT
>JAZNPJ010000109.1:0-4831 GCA_045589635.1 Clostridia bacterium | reverse complement strand
AGATAAAAAAGATTTTTATGAAGATGTTGAAAAAGGCAAGATTGATTATCCTGTTTTTATTAAGCCTGCGTGCGGAAGTGCAAGTATAAATATTAATAAAGTTTATAACAGAGAAATGGTCGAAGCATTATATTCAATATCGGATGATTTAATTATACAAGAATATATTGATGGTACAGAATATGGTGCTGATGTGTATATTGATATGATCTCTGGCGAAACAATTACTGTCTTTGTTAAGGAAAAAATTAAAATGCGTGCAGGAGAAACAGATAAGGCAGTATCCGTCAAAGATGAAGAAATATTTAAATTAATTCTTGATTTCACTTCAAAAGTTAATTTCAGAGGTATGATTGACATTGATATTTTTAAAGTTGGAGATAAATATTATATTTCAGAAGTAAATCCGCGATTTGGCGGCGGCTATCCTCATGCGTATGAATGTGGGGTTAACAACCTAAAACTTATTATTAACAATGTTGCAGGTAATATTAATATTGCAGATATTGGTAATTATAAAGAGCATATTTATATGATGAAGTACAACGAAGTAGCTATTAAAAAGGATTGAAGGGATAAAGTATATGAAAAAAATATGTTATATTGCAACAATATATCAGACACTTGATACATTTGTGTTAGAAACGGCCAAACAGCTACATAATACAGGTAAATATAACATATCCTTTGTTTGTAATGCAGATGACAATGCATACAAAAAATGCCCTGACTTTATTCATCTTATTCCGGTTACTATGTCAAGGGGAATAAGTTTATCAGGTATAAAGGCAGTATTTGACTTTATGAAGATATTTAAACGTGAAAAGTTTGATTATATTCAATTTTCTACACCTAATGCATCGCTGTATGCCTCAATTGCAGCATTTTTAACAAGATGTCCAATAAGAGTTTATGCACAGTGGGGAATAAGATACGTTGGTGCATCGGGATTTGTCAGAAAATTATTGAAGATGTTTGAGAAAATTTCGTGCAAGCTTTCTACACATATCCGGGCTGTTAGTTATGGGAATATGAATTTTGCAATAGAGGAAAAATTATATAAGGCTGATAAGGTAAAGGTAATAGGTAATGGAGGAACAATCGGTGTAAGCCTTAAACAGTTTGATATATCAAAAAAAGACGAGCTCAGAAAAACAGTGTATGAAGAATACAAAATAGAACCTGACACATTTGTTTTTGGTTTTATTGGCAGGCTGAGTCGGGACAAAGGCTCCGAAGAACTTTTAAAGGCTTTCCGTTCCATCGCAGAAAAAGGGTATAAGACAAAACTGTTTTTGGTTGGAAATAATGAATTTGAAGGATTAAATGAAGAATTAACACAGTGGTTGTTGAATGATTGCTGCAACGTTATACAGACTGGCAGAATTCAAAAAAACGAACTTGATAGATTTTATTCTGCTTTTGATTGTTATGTGCATCCTACGTATCGGGAAGGATTTGGTATGGTTTTGCAAGAGGCTGGAGCAATGGGTAATGCAATAATAACAACTGACATTCCTGGAGCATCCGAGGTTATGGAAAGAGATGTTTCATGCAAGCTTGTCAAAGCAAGGGATTGGGTGGCACTTGCTAACCAAATGGAGTATCTTATAAATAATCCTGACGATGTAGATAGATTGGGCAAAATGGCGTATGAAAGAACATGTAAATTATACGAACGTTCAATAATGCTTGGAAATATTCAAAAAGATATTGAAGATATATTAGGAGAATAAAAATGAGTATGAAACTGATGTTGGTTACATCGGACCTCGAAAACATTAAGCAAGCGCAAAGCGCAGGAATAGACAGAGTTTTTTTCGATTTGGAATACATAAATAAAAGGGAAAGACAACACGGAAGAAACACTCTTATATTACATAATGATATTGAAGAACTTCCTGCTATAAGAAAGGCTTGTACAAAGTCTGAGCTCGTGGTAAGGGTTAATGCACTTTACCCTCATTCAAAACAAGAAATAGATAAGGCAATAGAATATGGCGCTGATATAATTATGCTACCGATGGTTATGGATGCAGAAGATGTTAGAATTCTTGTTGATTATGTTGCTAAAAGAGCGAAAGTTATGCCAATGATAGAAACAGCGCAGGCTCTTGCAAGAATTGATGATATTCTTGAAGTTAAGGGGATAGATGAAATCTATATAGGTTTAAACGATTTACATATAAGTATGGGACTTACATTTATGTTTGAGCTTTTAAGCGGTGGTTTAATAGAATATGCTGCCAAAAAAATTAAAAAGGCAGGCGTTAAGTTTGGCTTTGGAGGTATGGCGAAAATAGGCGAAGGTAGTCTGCCTGCTGAAGCAATTTTGGCCGAGCACTATCGTTTAGGTTCGAATTCAGTTATCTTATCAAGAACATTCAGGAATGAGGTTGGTGATAATAAAGATAAGGTTGACCTTGTAACAGAGGTAAAGAAAATACGCAACAAAGAAGAAGAAGTTAAGAATTGGACAGATGTTGATTTTGAAAATAACCGTATCTTTGTAAAGGAGAAGGTTAAATTAATTACTGAGATTATGAACAGGAGAGAAATATGATTGTTCTTAGTGAATTAAAGCTTCCAAAATCTTTGGATAATATTGATGTAAAATGTATCACTTCAAAAAAACTACCCGAATTTAATTGTAATGAGAATGTAAAGGTAATTGCTTGTTCAAGATCGACTGCAGCTACAGTGGAAAAGTTGAATTTTCCTGGTTTGAAGTTGATTCAGCTTACAAGTGCAGGCTTTGACAACGTACCCATTGATGCGTATAAGGCGAAGGGAATAGCGGTTGCGAATGCAGGAGATATTTACAGCACGCCTATTGCAGAAACAATTGTCTATGGCATTTTGCAGATGGCAAAAAAATACCGCAAAAATCCTGACAACCACATTCCAAGACTTATGAGAAAATATAAGTATATAGGAGAAATTGCTAAAAAGAAAATTCTAATAATGGGTACGGGTAATATTGGCACAGCAACAGCTAACAGATTATTAGGATTTGATGTTGATATTGATGGTTACGACCCATATTCTCCTCAAAAACCGCAATATTCGGAAATTTTAAGGACGCGAGGGGAGCTTGTTGATAAAATAGGGGAATATGATTATATTGTTTCAACGATGCCTGATAATAATGAAACGAAAAATTTTATCGACAGTACACTTTTTAGAGCCATGAAAAGCACCGCTGTATTTGTAAATGTTGGCAGACGTGCAACAATAAACGAAGATGATTTATATACTGCATTAAAAACAAATAAAATAGGCGGTGCAGTTCTGGATATGTTTGAAAAGCTTCCAAATCCTATTACAAATCGTTTCAGGAGGTTGAATAATACAATAGTTCTTCCGGGAGTTGCTGCAATTTCACGCGAGGTAAATGTAAGACTTCGTGAGCATATAAAAAACAATATTGAATTGGTTGCACAAGATATGCAACCCACAAATGTTATAAATGGAGTAAAGATATGAGTGAAATTTCTGTAAGAAAAAATTATTACAGTTTAGATGTTGCAAAATTCGTATGCGCTATAATGATTTTAACTGCACATTTTGTTGCAGAAAATTGTAATTTTAAAGGTGCAATTGATTACATTTTCAGTTTATACATATTTGCAGTCCCATTCTTTTTTGCCTGTAGCGGTTTTTTGTTTTTTGAAAAGCTTAATTTGCTAAATTCAAACAAAGATAAACATGATTACTTTATTAAGTATCAAAAAAGAATATGGATAATGTATCTATGTTGGACAATAATATATTGGACTTTTCAAACTATAAAGTATGCAATGTATGGTGTAACCTTAGAAACATTATTGAGCCAGATTTATACAACACTTGTATACACTTCTTATGGCACTATTTGGTTTTTGCCTGCATTAGCAGTTGCGATAGCAGTTGTATATTTTGCCCGAAATTTCAAAACGTGGATATTACTTATTGGTGGTTGCGTGCTATATGTTATTGGCTGCCTTGGATACTCATATACAGATGTATTAAATGAAATACCAGTATTAAGTAGTCTTTTTAGTATATATAACAAGGTATTTCTTACAACACGAAACGGATTATTTAATGGTACTCCGCTTGTGTTAGTTGGCTATTTTATTGCTAAAAATCGAAACGGTTTCAATATTTGGTGTAATGGCGTTTTGGCAATAGTGTTTTGTGGATTTACTATTGTTGAGGCATTTCTTTGTAAGCTTTATATCTCACCTTCTGCGCCGGGTGCTGATACACTTATTATGCTTGTGCCAGCAACGTATTTTATAGTTAGTACGCTTGTTATGATAGATATTAAAAAACGCGCCGTATTTGTGTGGATGCGTAAATTAAGTTTATTGATGTTTACAAGTCAGCGACTGTTTCTTACTGCAATTCCAAGCTTGTATGCGGCATTTCTAACACCATTTACAATTAACCAATGGTTTGGAATTGTAATGATAAATGTAGTTGTTATAGGGTTTGATGTTGTAGTCATTATTTTATCGAAGAAGAGTAAAATTATAGGATATCTGGTATAAGGAGTTATAAGATGAAATTTAGTATAATTGTCCCTGTATACAAAGCTGAGGCATATCTTAATGAGTGTGTAGACAGTGTTTTAAGACAAACATATAAAGATTACGAGATTATTCTTGTTGATGATGGCTCTCCTGACAGATGTCCTCAAATTTGTGATGAGTATGCACAAAAGTACGATTTTGTAAAGGTTATTCATAAACCAAATGGTGGTGCTGCTGATACAAGAAATGCAGGAACAGCAGTTGCAACAGGTGAGTATATTGTATATGTAGACAGTGATGATTATTTTTCAGAT